>JBATIW010000256.1:0-6470 GCA_049668005.1 Maribacter sp. | reverse complement strand
GGCAAAGTACAAAAAGTAGATTCTGTAATTGTGACCTGGGTCGGTGGTAAGAAACAAATAGTACTTGATCAAAAAATAAATCAATTGCTGACGATTACAGAAGTCGCGGATGAAAAACAATCCTATTGGTATGTTATACTCCCTGCTATACTCTTGGTTCTATTCATTGTTTTTTATAAAAGTAAGAAAAACAAGTCCTCCCAAATTGCTTAAGAAGAGCAGGAAATTGATCTTTAAAATCCCTAAACCTCCCGCTTCATTAATCCTTCCCCGAATTTTCGAAGCACGGTTTTCTTGGTTTCCGATACTTTTAAAAGGTCAAGTACCTCAAAGGCTTTTTGTGTATAGTTTTGGATTTCCAGTTTTACTTGCTTCGCAGATCCTGTCGACATAAAAATTTCTTTAATCGTATTTACCTTGTCCTCAGGATATTGCGGTTGAATGGAATAAAGATCCAACAATCCTCTTTTTTGGTTCGAATTTCCTAATTTCAATGCCAATAAATACAATATGGTTTTCTTGTTTTCAATGATGTCGCCTCCTACTTGCTTTCCAAAAGTTTCTGGGTCACCAAAAGCATCTAAATAGTCATCCTGCAATTGAAAGGCAATGCCTAGATTCTTGCCAAATTCATAAATATGGTCCTGATCACCTGTAGAAGCTCTTGCAATAATCCCTCCCATTTTCATTGCTGCGCCAACAAGGACTGCTGTTTTGTATTCAATCATTTTCAAATATTCTGGAATGGTCACATCATCGCGCAATTCAAAATCAATATCATACTGTTGACCCTCACATACCTCCAAGGCGGTTTTACTGAATAATTGGGCCAATTTTCGAAAAGTTTCATCTGGGTAATTCTCAAAGAGTTGGTACGCCATAATCAACATAGCGTCACCAGATAATATTCCTGTGTTTACATCCCACTTTTCGTGCACCGTTTGTTTTCCTCTTCGTAATGGAGCATCATCCATGATATCATCATGTACCAATGAAAAATTATGGAAAACCTCAATGGCCAAAGCTGCATTCAAGGCTTCTTCAAAATTAGATCCAAATAACTCCGTGGTCAATAAAGTGAGGATCGGCCTTAGTCTTTTCCCTCCGAGAGCCAAGATATAGGTAATTGGGGCATAAAGGTTTTCAGGTTCTTTGGTATAGGTCTTTTCCTCTAAATAGGAGACAAATTCACTTCGGTAGTTCTCAATGGAGCGCATGCTGACATTTTTTTCAAAAATACATCCATTTTAACAAACCCCTTACATCTAAATTCCATTTCAAAAGCAAATTATTTGAAATATTTCAATAAAAAATGCAATAGTTTTGAAAAGCTTCGTCTTTAAGATTGGAGGGATGCTTTTAAAAGCTTTTGAATGGGTTCGGAAACAGACAATTATAATAATTTAAGGACTTTTTTTAATGATGAATATCATTCATTAAAAGCATATGCAAAATCAAAAATTGATGACGCGGCAGATAGGGATGCCGAGGACATTGTTCAAGATGTGGCTTTAAAAATATTTTCGCGAGCCAATACGTTATCCCCGATTAACAATATAGCTGGTTTTGTCTATAATTCCTTAAAGAACAAAATTATAGACATTCTAAGAGCAAAAAGGGAAAGAATTGAAATTGAAAAGGAAATGGAAACCAAGTTAATTGAATTTACCGAGCGCTTATATGGGAAATCAGACAATTCATATTCGGATACTATGAAAAATGAACTGAAAAAGGCAATTGTGAAGTTATCCCCACGCTACCGTGAAATTATCATTGCACTTGATTTTGAGGGTTTTACATATAAAGAAATGTCCCAAGAAACAGGAATCCCTTTAGGTACCCTCATGTCTAGACGTCATAGGGCTATATCCCTTTTATATAAAGAACTAGAATCAAAAAAAGAAAGTATTAACTAAAAAACATTTTAAAATGACAGATTATATTGAACATAGGGTTAAGACCAAAATTGAAAGCGGCGTTAAAAAAGCCTTTAAAATTGTATTTATCATTATTGCCGCTATTGTATTCATATTGTTATTCGGCTATGTTACCATGCGATTATGGAACTGGCTGATGCCCGATATTTTTGGATTAGGGTTAATTAATTATTGGCAAGCTATAGGAATCATTGTTTTGGCCAAAATATTATTCGGTGGGTTTGGAGGTCATAAATCAAGTAAAAGAGCCAAAAAGTCTAATGAACGATGTAAGCCAGGATACAAAAAAGCTTTGAAAAACGATTTTTCAAATTGGAAATACTATGATAAATTCTGGGAAGAGGAAGGAGAGAATGCATACAATGAATATGTGGCCAGAAAGAAAGAGGGAGAAGAACAACAATAGGTTTGCGAATAAAGATGCGTTTGTAAATTGTATTAACTTCCTTCCCTTAATCATAATGTTAAATAATTGTAAAACTTAGGAAACTTTTTTTGTTTTATTAGTTTCCTATCTTATATTTGCCCTTTCGTATGAAAATGGTAAATGAAAGAAAAGATTTTAGATAAGGCAACCGATTTATTCTTGAACCTTGGATTCAAGAGTGTCACCATGGATGATTTGGCACATGAGTTGGGTATTTCAAAAAAGACGATATATGCCCATTTTTCCAACAAGACCAAATTGGTAGAGGAATGTACCATACGTTTATTTTGTTCAATTTCAGATGGGATAGACCATATTTGCTCTTTACATAAAAACCCAATTGAGGAGTTATATGAAATCAAAAGGTTTGCGCTCTTACATTTAAAAAACGAGAAAACCTCGCCACAATATCAGCTTCAGAAGTACTATCCCAAAATACATGAGAATATTAAAAAGAAACAATTTGATGTAATGCAGGGTTGTGTTGTTGAAAACCTTAAGAAAGGTATTGACATGGGAATTTATAGAGACAACTTGAACATAGACTTCGTTTCGAGAATTTATTTTTCAGGGGTCACCAGTATCAAAGACCATAAACTTTTTCCTGTAACAAAATTCCCGATTGTTAGTCTTATGGATGATTATTTGGAATATCATTTAAGGGGAATAATCACTCCGAAAGGGCGTCAAATACTAAATAAATTAATCAACTCAAATTTAGAATAGATGAGAATCCAGCTTTTATCACTCTTTATGCTCTTGTTCTATATGGTGGGTCAATCCCAAGAGCAAGCTAACAGTTTTTCTTTGGATGAGGCCATTGCCTTTGCCTTGAAAAATAATTATAGTGCAATTAATGCAGAGCGCGATATCCTTGATGCTAAAAAGCAAAAATGGGAGACCATTGCGACAGGACTACCTCAGATCAGTGGTGATATAAGCTATCAGAACCAATTAAAGCAGCCTATTTCCTTAATTCCGGCAGAATTTTTTGGTGGGGAGCCAGGAACTTTCCAGGCCATAACTTTTGGACAGCCCCAGCAGGCAACAGCAACAGCTACCCTAAAACAACAGATTTTTGACGGTTCTTATATTGTAGGTGTTCAAGCAACAAAAGCATTTTTAAATTACAGCAACAATAATAAGGAAAAAACAGATTTAGAGGTTAGGAAGGCAGTGGTCGAATCTTATGGCAATGTACTTTTGGCTATCGAAAGCGTATCTATTTTAGAAAAGAATAAAACCACTTTGGAAAAAAACCTTTTTGAAACGACAAAAATTTATGAAAATGGTTTGGGTGATGAGGAAAGCGTTGAGCAATTACAAATCACCTTGTCATCGATAGAGAGTCAATTGAAAAATGCTATCCGACTAAAAAGTATCACGCTTCAAATGCTCAACCTAGTAATGGGTATTGCTATTGATGCTCCAACGAAATTGTCCGAAAACTTGAATGATCTGACTCAAAAACAGATTGACTTTGGTCTTTTGGATACCCCTTTTAGTATGGAGAACAACGTGGATTATAAACTAGCAGCCAATCTTAATGAACAGCGTTATTTTGAATGGAAATTGGCAAAAAGTAGGGCCTTGCCAACGCTAAATGCTTTTGTCAACTATGGCAGTTCTGCCTTTAGCGATAATTTCGATTTTTTCAGCAATGATCAGCAATGGTATGATTCTTCCATTCTTGGTTTTGATTTAAATATTCCAATTTTCAGTTCCTTAAAAAGAAGTGCTGGTACCCAAAGAGCGAAAATCGCGTTGGAAAAAGCAAAGACCCAATTATCGGAAGCCGAAGAACAGATCAAGTTACAATTGGAAAGTGCTAAAAGCGATTACATTTTGGCTATTGAACAATACAATACGGCAAAAGAAAACCAAGGGTTGGCTGAACGCATTGAAAAGAAAAATCAAATTAAATATTTTGAAGGTATCGCCAGTAGTTTTGATTTACGACAGGCCCAAACACAACTGTATACCACCCAACAGGAATACTTGCAATCAATGGTTGAGGTAATTAATACAAAGACAGCCCTTGAAACCATATTAAACAACTAATTCAAAGCAAAAGCGACAACTAAACATCATACAATGAAAAAGATTTTATATACAACTACCATAGCCTTCCTTCTCATGGCATGTGGGTCCGAAAAAGGCCAATCTGTCGAAGACTTGATTGCACAAGGAAATCTTGAATCTTTAAGAGCCAAGAAAAACGATATTTCTGAGCAACAAAAGGCATTAGAACTGGATGCCCAACAACTGGATTCTGTAATTGCCATTTTAGACAATACTGAAAAGTTTCCACTAGTAACTACAATTACAGCACAACAACAAAACTTTGTACACTATCTTGAATTACAAGGTGCGGTCAAGACAAAACAAAACGTGCTTATCTACCCAGAAATGCAAGGCACTTTACGGCGCGTTTATGTAAAAGAAGGTCAACGTGTTACCAAAGGGCAAATTTTAGCAACAATAGATGATGGTGGTTTAGGAAGCCAATTGGAACAATTGAAAACGCAAGCTGAACTGGCCAAAACAACATTTGATAGACAAAAACGGTTGTGGGAACAAAAAATTGGATCTGAAATTCAGTATTTACAAGCTAAAACCAATTTTGAAGCAGCCGAAAATGCGGTTAAGCAACTTCAAAGTCAGTTGGGAAAATCAATCATTAGGGCACCATTTTCGGGAATCATTGATAACGTAATTAAAGACGAAGGAACCGTTGTGGCACCTGGGCAAGCCTCAGAGGTATTTAGGATCGTGAACTTATCCAACATGTATATTCAAGTAGATGTTCCCGAAAATTATTTAAGTGAAATAACCAAAGGGAAAAAAGCCATGGTCTATTTTCCAGTTTTAGGAGACACTATTATTACGAAGATACGAGAAACCGGTAATTTTATTAATCCTAGTAATAGATCGTTCAGTGTTGAAATTCCTGTACCGAACAAGAATGGTGATATTAAACCCAATCTTACAGCCAAGGTACATCTCAATGATTATAGTAGTGAAAATGCGATTTTAATTCCACAAAGCATTATCTCGGAGAATGCCGAAGGTGAGCAATATGCCTACATCACCTCGGAACCTAATGCTGATAATCAGGCCGTTGTTACAAGAAGTATCATTTCCACAGGTAAAACACAGGGTGGTTATGTAGAAATCCTGTCTGGTATTGCAGCAGGTCAACAATTGATCAAAGAAGGCGCAAGAAGTGTGAAAGACGGTCAAAAAGTAAAAATATTAAACTAAAAGTTCCATGAGTAAGCAGCTAAAAAACGCCAATAAGGAATTTAGATTATCATCCTGGGCCATAGATAACCCATCTGTTATTTATGTGATGATCGGCATCTTTTTATACATAGGTCTCAAATCCTATTTTGCGATGCCCAGGGAGGATTTTCCTGAGATTGTGGAGACTAAGGTTTATATCAGCACACCCTATCCTGGAAATACAGCAGAGGATATTGAAAGATTAATCACGGATCCACTTGAAGACAAGTTGAATAATGTGAGCAATGTTGTAGAGATTACATCCACATCACAAGAAGACTATTCAATTATCACGGTTGAATTTGATGAGGAAATTACCGTTGAAGCTGCAAAACAAAAGGTTAAGGATGAGGTAGATGCCGAAAAAGCAAGTGAGGACTGGCCAACTTTCAATAATGCCAAAGTAGAACCTAATGTGTTTGACCTCAACATTTCAGAATCATTCCCAATTATGAACGTGAATTTTACGGGCGATTACCCTGTGGAAAAATTAAAGGAATATGCTGAATATTTGGAAGATCTAATTGAAGATCTTCCCGAAATAAAGGAGGTAGATATAAGGGGTGCCCAAGAGAAAGAGGTTGAAGTTGCTGTTGATATATATAAAATGATGGCCGCGAAAGTGAGCTTTCAAGACGTCATTAATGCAATTGGGAATGGGAACATGACCATGTCTGCCGGGAATATGAAAAGTAGCGGGCAGCGTCGCACCATTCGGATATTAGGAGAAATTGAAAATCCACAAGAACTGAATGATTTTGTGGTTAAATCTGAAAATGGAGCTGTTTATTTAAAGGATATTGCAAAAGTAACATTTGAGG
>JBATIW010000255.1:0-5383 GCA_049668005.1 Maribacter sp. | reverse complement strand
CATATGTATAGCAAATTGAACGATTGATTTTGTTGCAAGGAATGAACTTCTATTTGCTGCTGTAATTTGTGCGGATTCCTTGTTATAAATGACTGAATGATCCGTTCGGATTCCAAGGTGTTTTTTTGAGGGATTAAAAAGGCTTCCAGGTCCTCGAAAGTATTGATTTGGGTTTCTTTATCCATAAAGCCATAGCCAACATAACTTCCATTTTTTATCAGCACGAAGGCAGTTTCATTCAAACTTCTTCCCTTTTCCTGTATAATCAAGTTTTCATTTTTTTCCTTCATAAAGGCAATGGCATTGACTACTTTTTCATTGTATGCTAGTGCCGTTTCATCCCCTGTACAAATACCATCACATTTTTTTATTCTATAATGGGAACAAGTTGCAACGTTTTCCTGTAAATGGCAGAATTTGGCACAAAGCGAAAATGTCTTACATATTTCTTCCAAATACAATCGACAATCGGTGGTGTTGTAAAAAATAGCTATGGGATTAGGAGTCATTTTTATTTTATTGAAACCGAGGTGTAATATGCCATTTCGGTCTTCATAAGAAAAAATACCATAGCGCTGCACATTCCGTTTTTGCGAACGATTGTATTCGGGATAATGATGTTTTATCGCCGTGGATTCCATTAATAATGCGACCAATTCACTGCCGGAAAGCTCATAATCTATGTCCGCTGTTTCGGCACACATTTGTATCTCTTTGGTGGCTTTGTCATAGAAATGGCTCAATACCCTTTTTTTAATGTTTATGGCCTTTCCGATATAGATTATCTTTCCTTTGGCATTTTTGAAAAAATAGATACCAGGGGTAGTGGGTAAGTCAAGATACACTTGTTTGGGCAATGCAGGTGGTAAGGTGGTTTCTTGGGAACGGGCATTTAAAAAGCTTTTGAAAATAGGATCCGCCCCTTCTGTCCGTAATAATTTTTGAAACAACAACGTAGTGGCATGTGCATCACCGCGAGCCCTATGTCTATCTGTGAGCGGTATGTTCAATGCCGAACACAGTTTACCCAGGCTATACGAATTATAACCCGGAATCAATTTACGCGACAAACGAACGGTGCAGAGTTTCTTCCTTGTAAAATCGAGTCCAAGGGATTTAAACTCATTTTTAATGACGTTATAATCAAAACCCACACTATGGGCCACAAATATGGTATCCTTCGTTATTTCAAGAATTTGATCGGTAATTTCAATCAATTTAGGAGCATCACGAACCAAATCATTGTCAATGCCGGTCAAACCGGTAATAAAGTACGGAATTTCACATTCAGGATTGACTAACGAAGTATATTCATCCACGATTTCATAGCCATCATATTTAAATATGGATATTTCAGTGATTTTATTCCCTTTGATACCGTTTCCAGTGGTTTCTATATCTACAATACTATACAAATAGGCGGTTTTGATGTTTTGGACTTAAAGTTATAGTAAAGTTTTTAATTACTTTAAATACTCAAAAGAGTTTTCGCTCTTTTTGTAAAAGGATAAAGAGGATTACTTAATTTTAGGTTTATTCGTGTATGGGGCAGTATAATATAATTAGGGTAATGAAAATTGGGATTAAGAAGATAGGTTTACTTCTCTTTGTAATGAGTTTAACCATTGGTTGTGTAAACTTGGAAAAGGAATCTGAAAAGCTGGTTCAGGCCCCAAATATTGTTTACATATTGGCCGATGATTTGGGCTACGGCGATATCGGTGCTTTCAATCCGGATGGAAAAATTGCGACACCCCATATTGATGCATTAGCGGCTGCCGGAATTAAATTCATGGATGCCCATACCTCCTCAGCGGTTTGTACACCAACGCGTTATGGAATACTCACAGGACGGTATAATTGGCGTAGTCCTATTAAGAGTGGCGTATTGACTGGTAAGTCCAATGCCCTAATACCAAAAAGCAGGACAACAGTGGCCTCTTTGTTACAAAGAGAAGGATACCAAACCGCCTTTATTGGCAAATGGCATCTGGGTTGGGATTGGGCGCTCAAGGATTCAATTGGAAATAGCGGTGAAGGTTGGAACGCTTCTGATTTTAACAATCTTGATTTCACAAAACCAATAACGAATTCGCCAAATGACTTAGGTTTTGATTATTCGTATGGGCATTCGGGTTCGTTGGATATGGCACCCTATGTTTACGTTGAAAACGGAATGCCTACGGCAGCTGTGGATAGCATAACTGAGGATACCAATGAATATACTTGGTGGCGTAAAGGACCAACAGCTGCTGATTTTGTGCACAAGGACGTGACCCCTAATTTTTTTCGAAAATCCATGGCATACATCCAAGAAAAGGCCGCGCAGGATAAGCCATTCTTTTTGTACCTGGCATTGCCTTCACCACATACCCCAATTTTGCCTACCAAGGAATGGCTGGGTAAAAGCGGGTTGAATCCCTATGCTGATTTTGTGGTTATGATAGACGACTATGCCGGACAATTAGTTGAAGTATTGGAAGAAAATGGATTGACTGAAAATACAATCGTAATTTTTACAAGTGATAATGGCTGTTCTCCTGAAGCCAATTTTGAAATATTGGGAGAGAAAGGCCATGATCCAAGTGCTATTTATAGAGGTCATAAAGCCGATATTTTTGAAGGCGGGCACCGCGTACCTTTTGCAGTTCGATGGCCTTCCAGAATAAAACCCGGTTCAATTTCCAATACGACAATTTGTACAACGGATTTAATGGCCACAGTTGCAGATATTCTGAAAATTGATTTAAAGGGGAATGAGGGCGAAGACAGTTATTCCATTTTACCCTTATTGGAAAATCCGAAATCAGAACAATATAAAAGGGATGCAACTGTACATCATTCCATAAATGGCAGCTTTTCAATACGAAAAGAGCAATGGAAAATGATTTTTTGTGCTGGATCTGGTGGTTGGAGTGATCCCAAACCCAACGCAAAGGAAATTACCGAACTTCCCATTTTTCAATTGTATGATTTAAATGCTGATCCCGGGGAGCAAACAAATAGATATGGTAAACATCCGATTATCGAGGAAGAATTAAAACAACTCATGCTTTCATATATCGAAAATGGACGAAGCACCCCAGGGGCAAAACAAGTAAACGACCTTGAAGGATACGGTTCCAAAGATTGGAACGAGCTAAAGGTTTTAAAAGAAAAATTAAATCGATCATGAAGAATTTCAAAAAATACATTTCCCTTATTTTAATGCTAGGTGTTGCCCAAATTGGATTTGCCAAAATTTGGACGCCGTCAATGCTATCGGATAATATGGTTTTGCAGCAAAAATCGAATGTTACTATTTGGGGGTGGACCACCCATACTTCCGAAAAAATAACTGTAATTGGGTCTTGGGATAATACGGAGGTGACCACGGAGGCCTATCAAGGGGTATGGTCCGTTAGTCTCTCGACCCCAGCTGCTGGAGGACCTTATAAGGTTAGCATTGAGGGTCATGAGAAAGTGATGATCCTAAATGTGTTGATAGGTGAAGTCTGGGTGGCTTCCGGACAATCGAATATGGAATGGACACCCACCCAAGGCTTATGGAATGCCGAGGAAGAAATAAAAAAAGCCAATTATCCCAATATTCGCTTTTTTAAAGTTGACAGGCATATTGCACAATTCCCTCAAGAAAATACTTCAGGAAAATGGGTTGAATGTTCCCCGGAAACCATGAAAGATTTTAGCTCCATAGCTTATTTTTTTGCGAGGAATATTCATGATGAATTAGCAGTTCCCATGGGAATGATCAGCTCCAATTGGGGTGGGACACCAATAGAGACCTGGATCCCTGCAACATTAATCAATGAAAATGAGCAGTTAATAAAGGCAGCAGCCAAAATTGAAGCAAAGCCATGGTGGCCCAATGATGCAGGATTGGCCTTTAACGCAATGATTCATCCATTGTCAAAGTTTGAAATAGCTGGGTGTATTTGGTATCAAGGAGAATCAAACAGACAAAATCCGAATTCGTACTATGAATCATTTCCTTTACTTATTAGATCATGGCGGCAATTATGGGAAAAGGATTTTCCATTTTACTTTGCCCAAATAGCTCCCTTCAAATATGGTGAAATGGAAGCAATCGAAGCTGCCATTGTCCGGGACGCTCAATTATATACCATGTTGAATGTCCCTAAAACGGGAATGGCAGTCACTAACGATATTGGTAATTTAGAAAATATACATCCCATCAATAAGCAAGAAGTTGGCAGGCGATTAGCCCTTTGGGCATTGGCAAAGGATTATGGAGTAAAGAATCTTGCGTATTCCGGTCCAATCTATGCGACGATGGAAATCAAGAATAACAAGATAACACTGGCCTTTGATCATGCCGATAACGGCCTTATCAAGAAAGGGAAGCATTTAACGGATTTCACGATTGCTGGAGTGGACCAGGTTTTCTATAAGGCCAAAACCAAAATTGTAAATAATGCGGTCATCGTTTCTGCCAACAATGTGAAAAACCCAGTGGCAGTGCGATTTGGTTTTACCGACACTGCACAACCTAATTTATTTAATTCTGAAGGCCTACCAGCCTCCGCTTTTAGAACTGATGCTTGGAAATTTAAAGAATAAGCAACTGACAAATACCTATGAATGTAAAAAACACACTACTGCTTCTGTCTTTTATTTTGCTGCTGACGTCGTGCGGTAATGAAAAAGAAGTATATCAGGACAATTTATGGTATGACGCGCCAGCCAAAGATTGGATGCAGGCCTTACCCCTTGGTAATGGCCGTTTGGGAGCCATGGTTTTCGGGAATCCACAGCACGAGCGTATTCAATTGAATGAAGACTCCATGTGGCCAGGTGGCCCGGATTGGGGAGATGGGCGTGGTACTCCAGAAGATTTGGAAGAAATTCGGAAGCTGCTAAAAGAGGGTAAAACAAAGGAAGTTGATAGTTTGATCGTAGAGCGATTCTCGTATAAGACAATTGTGCGTTCACACCAGACCATGGGGGATTTGTATATCGATTTTCAAAAAGAAAGAACAATAGCCAACTATTCAAGAACCTTGAGTTTGAATGATGCCCTGGTCACTGTAAAATATGATTCAAAAGGGAATACATATTCCCAAAAGGTTTTTGCATCCAGGCCAGATGATGTTTTGGTCATTGAACTATCAACAAGCGCACCCGAGGGGATGGATTTTACGATTGGAATGGATCGCCCCAAAGATAAAGGCTACGCGACTGTAACAACCCGCAATCCTTCAGATAACGAAATCAGTATGAAGGGGGTTGTAACCCAATATGGGGGTAAAAGAGACTCCAGACCATTTCCGTTGGATTACGGAGTAAAATTTGAAACAAGGTTGCGTGTTAAAAATGAATCGGGTACCGTGACCGCCAGTAATGGGAAATTACACTTAAAAGG
>JBATIW010000254.1:0-5195 GCA_049668005.1 Maribacter sp. | reverse complement strand
TTGAATTATCAGGTAGTCTAAACAATGATTTTACCCCAAATCTAAAAACCATAACTGGTAAGGTTTTGGCAGAATTATTGTCCACCCAAATAAATACAGACCAAGCCAAGGTACTATCTGCAATCGGTAATAAGCTCAATTTTGTCAATTTGGATAAACTTGATTTAAAAGGATTGAAAACAGCTTTATCCTTTGAGGATGGAATTGTAAAAGTGAAACCCTTCTCAATTAAATATGAGGACATTTCAATCAATGTGGACGGTAGCCATACCTTTGATAAAAAGTTGAATTATAAAGCATCATTGGATGTGCCTGCTAAATATTTGGGAACAGAGGTGAATGCGCTGATCGCTAAAATCGACGAAGATGAATTAGAGAACCTGACCAGTCCTGTAATCGCCAATATTGGTGGAAATTACGATAGTCCGGAGGTGACTACAGATTTAACTTCTGGAGTAAGGAACTTGACCACAAAGTTGATTGACATTCAAAAGCAGAAATTAATAAATAAAGGAAAGGATATGGCTAGTGGGTTATTGGGAGATATCTTATCAGATAATTCAACTGAAAAAGATTCAACATCTGGATTAGAGCAAGACCAGACCAAAGATGCTGTAAAAGATGTTTTAGGTGGTATTTTAGGAGGAACTGCACAGACCAAGGATTCAGTGGTTGAGGAAAAAGATTCATTATCAACTCCCAAAAAAGATCCGGTTAAGGATGCGGCAAAAAGCATTTTGGGCGGATTGTTAAGTGGTAAAAAGAAAAAGGATACAACTAAAGCCCAAAACGATTCAATTAACTAATTGCTAGCGAAATAAAGAGTCCTTCGCTACCCCGTACATTGAAAACGGTATTGTCTTCAAAAATTAGATATTGCCCTTTAATCCCTTTTAGAATACCTTCAAAACTAGGGGTTTTGCCGAGGTTCAGACTTTTTACCTTTTCCGGATATTTAAGAACCGGAAACTCAATATGGGTTTCGTTATTACTTTCTATGTAATACTCCTTTGCTTCTTGTGGAATAAACGGTTTAAGTTTATTGCGCCATGCTACCAGATCTTCATCATCAACAGCATTGGTCAACATTTTGCGCCAATTGGTCTTGTCGCCAATATGCTCTTTTAAGGAAACTTCGGTAATACCAGCCAAATACCTGTTCGGGACTTCAACAATTTCAATGGCTTCATGGGCACCTTGGTCAATCCATCTAGTAGGGACCTGGGTTTTACGGGTTACCCCCACTTTTATGTTACTAGAATTTGCCAAATACACAATATGAGGTTGTAATTGCACCTTTTTCTCATAATCCAAATCGCGGTCTTCCTTCCCCAAATGGGCTGTACTCAATTCCGGGCGCATGATCCAATCCCCAGCGGAAGGGGTTTCAAAGAAACAGGTTTTGCAAAACCCTTGTCTAAAAATTGGTCGGTCCTCACCGCAATTGAGGCATTGAAATTTTATGAAATCCAGCTGCAATCGCTTATTAAGTACCTGATTCACATTTAAAAAATTGTTTTCAAAAAGCATATAATATTGAATGGGTTGCCCCATTTCGGTCTGCATCTTTCGTAACACTCCTTTGTATTGCATATAAGAAATTCTTATTGGATAATCTATTTGAAAATGATAACTATATAAGCTATTTTTAGCTAGTTAAAGATACCCAAAAATGCCAATACCTTTATTTAATTCTATCGCATCTTGGTTGTTGAAAAAACGCTATCACCAGATAGAACTTTTTTTAAAATACCCCGAGGAGGTACAAGAGGAGGTATTGTATCAACTATTGGAAATTGCGGAAGACACGGAAATTGGCAAGAAATACGATTTTGAGTCAATTACAAACTATGAAACCTTTAGGGAAAGGATTCCCATACGCTCTTATGAAGAGATTGAACCCTTAATTGAGCGCACCAGGAAAGGCGAACAGAATATTTTTTGGCCCACATCAATAAAATGGTTTGCGAAAAGCAGCGGCACCACAAATGCCAAAAGTAAGTTTATTCCCGTAAGTACAGAGGCATTGGAAGATTGCCATTATAAATCAGGGAAGGATTTGCTCTGCCTTTATCTGAACAATAATGAAAATTCACAGCTTTTTACAGGCAAAAGCCTTCGCCTAGGAGGAAGTAAGGAATTATATCATGATAACGGTTCTTTTTTCGGGGACCTATCGGCAATTCTCATAGATAATATGCCGTTATGGGCAGAATTTAGCAGCACTCCAAGTAATAGGGTGTCGTTAATGAGCGAGTGGGAAAGTAAGCTAAAGGCCATCGTTCTTGAAAGTACCCAGGAGAATGTAACAAGCTTGGCGGGAGTCCCATCCTGGATGTTGGTGTTGTTGAACAATGTAATACAGGAAACAGGAAAAGACCATCTGTTTCAAGTATGGGAAAACCTCGAGGTATATTTTCATGGGGGCGTTAGTTTTGAGCCATACAAAGCGCAATACCAAAACCTATTTCCACGAAAAAGCTTCAAATATTATGAAATTTACAATGCTTCCGAAGGGTTTTTTGCAATTCAGGACAGGAACAATGCCGATGATCTGCTGTTGATGCTCGACTATGGTATTTTTTATGAATTCATTCAAATGGACACCTATGGAAGTGCCGAACAAAAGGTAATTCCCTTATGGGATGTTGTGGTCAATAAGAATTATGCAATTATCATCACCACAAATTCGGGCTTATGGCGTTATAAAATTGGGGATACTATAAGATTTACCTCAACTAGTCCATATCGTATTCGGGTGACAGGGCGCACCAAACACCATATTAATGTATTTGGCGAAGAATTGATTATTGAAAATACCGAGGAGGCCTTGAAGCAAATTTGTAAAAAGACCGAATCAGAGATTAAGGATTACACGGTTGCACCGATATTCATGTCTGGTAAGGAGAAAGGTGCACATGAATGGATCATTGAATTCAGGAAAGCACCGAAAAATTTGGATTATTTCACTGAATTTTTGGATAATGCCTTAAAATCACTCAATTCCGATTATGAGGCAAAACGCTACAATAACATTACCCTAAAAATGCCCAAAGTACATGTAGCTAAGGAGAATCTCTTTTATAATTGGTTGAAATCAAAGGATAAATTGGGCGGGCAACATAAAATCCCACGATTATCCAATAAGCGGGATTATATTGAGGAATTACTTCGATTGAATAGTTGAAATATTTATATATTGAGGGAATGAATATAAGCCCGAAGCTATGACAGCCATTTTCAATTTTTTAATGATTGCAGGGTCAATACAGGGGTTTGTCTTTAATATTGCAACATTTCTTTCTCGCAAGAAGATTGAAAAACCGGTTCTTTTTCTAAACCTATTTGTACTTTTTCTCTCTCTGAACAACTTACAGTCATGGCTCATTGATAAAGGGTTCATTGCTTTCAATTATTATACATTGCCTTTCTATGTGCTATTAGCACCAATGTTCCATTCTTTTTTGATCTACTATCTAGAAATTGAGCGAAAACGAAGAACATACTTCATGCTCACTGCCCTAATTTTTACAGTAGAGCTATTAGCAAGGATCGTGATTATATATCTTGTGCGATCTGACAGCCTAAATTTGAACCATGTTGAGTTGTACAATGCAATCGAAGATGCCATAACTTTGGTTTTTTCTATTTTTATTTTTTATCAGGTACTAGGTATACTTTTCAAATTTGAAAGACTATATGCTACAATTCTGACCTTTGATGATCTAAAATGGGTCAAGCGTTTGATTCAGTTGGGAGGTATTGTGTTGCTTTTGTGGGGAGTCGCAGTAGTATTGAACTTTGTATCGGAAACTATAAAGGCTCCTTTTAGTTATTACCCTTTGCGCTTGGGCACTTCAATTTTTATATATTGGATTGGTTATCAAGGATTTTTCAGATTTGTCATTTTGCAAGATAGGATTGGCTTACGGAGAAAAATGAGAAAGGATGGGCGAACCACAACTACTGTTTATCGAGAAGATTCTGAAGATCAAAAAAGAACGGAACGAAAAGAAGGTATTTTTAATAATGTAAACGACTACATCCTTACCAATCAAAAATATTTAGACCCCTATTTAAGTTTAGAAAAACTGGCAGAGGAATTGGATACCAGTACAAGCAGTCTTTCCAAGCTGATTAATAGTTATGCAGGAAGCAATTTCCCCGATTATATCAATTCATTGCGTATAGAAGAGTCAAAAAAATTGCTTTCGGATACCAGTTTTTCGCCTTACACCATACTGGCCATTGGCTTGGAATGTGGTTTTAACTCAAAATCCACATTTTATTCGGCCTTTAAGAAATTTGCCGGCCAAACCCCTACTGCATATAGAAATAAAAGTTCTACATAAAAATAAATTTGTCCGAATTCTTCCAACTTGGATTATTTTGGACTATGAAACTTCAACTGATATTTAGCTTTGGTTAAAACTTAAAGCTAGAAACTATGCGTACTTTGATTTTTGCTTTTTTATTAGGAGGACTATTTCAAGGATTTGGACAAAAGAATACCGTTTTTGTAGAGTTGCTCGGCAATGGTATTTTTGCATCACTTAACTATGAACTTCAGTTGACCAAGGAGCCTGGCTTAGTTGTGAGATTGGGCTTGGGCTATATACCGCCCACTTTTGAATCGAGTAAAATTACGGTGCCAATTTCACTTTTATATATGGAAGCTATTGGAAAGAAAAGCTATGTGGAATTTGGCCTAGGAAGTACTTTAATTCCCGCTTTTGAGGATGACCCCTGTGGTCTTGTTAATTTTGGGGGATGCTCTAAAGAGACAAAAAAAGGACTTTTGCAGGCGTATTTGGCCTCCATTGGCTATAGAAAATACTTTGGTAAGGACCAGAACTGGGTCTGGAAATTTAACTTCTCACCAGTGATTGGGCGTACTTTTGATGGGCGTACTGAATTTGGATTTAGCCCATGGGCCGGAATTGCCATCGGCAAGCGATTTTAAAACCTGCACCATGATAAACTTGTCAAGATTTTCCCTATTCAGATAAGTTATTGTGTAGTTATGCCTATGATAATGACCTGTACTTTTGGAATCGAAGCACCTAATTACAGATTTTTCCAGGCAGAGAATGAACATATTCCAACTTAATATGAAGATGTTGGCATAATCCCCACATTTAGGAATCAAGCAGGGCAAATAGCAACATATAATGCTGCTACACCGAAGAATTACT
>JBATIW010000253.1:0-5248 GCA_049668005.1 Maribacter sp. | reverse complement strand
GGATAAAATAATCAAACATGAATCGAATCATTTTCACCCTTTTAATAACATTATTCAGCATTTCAATAACCGCCCAAACCAAGATTACTGGATTTACCTTAGAAAATGCCAAGAAACAACAACAACTAGAGGCTGCCTTTGAGGCTAAACTAGATCCCAATAATTTGGATGAATGGATGCAACGTATGGCCGCCGAACCCCATTGGGTAGGTACCGAATTTGGTCGTGAAAATGCAGAGTGGATCCAAAAACAATTCAAATCCTGGGGTTATGATACCAAGATCGAGACCTATCATGTGCTTTTTCCCTATCCGAAAGTAAGGGTAGTTGAGCTTACAGCACCCACAACCTATAAAGCAAAATTGACTGCTGTAGCAGTTGACGGGGATGAATTCACAGCGCAAGGAGATGCCTTGCTCCCCAGCTACAATGCATTTTCTACCGATGGCGATGTCGAGGCCGAACTTGTTTTTGTGAATTATGGTATTCCTGCGGATTATGAGGAATTGGAAAAATTGGGAATATCCGTAAAAGGAAAAATAGTCATTGCCAAATACGCTGGATCATGGCGAGGGATAAAACCCAAATTGGCCGCTGAGAATGGTGCCATTGGATGTCTTATCTATTCTGACCCCAAAGATGATGGCTATGTTCGGGGCGACGTATATCCCAAAGGGGCCTTTAAAAATAAAACAGGGGTTCAACGAGGTTCAGTGATGGATATGCCGACCTACCCAGGTGATGTTTTGACTCCGGGTTATGGCGCTACCAAAGATGCCAAACGATTGGACCGAAAAGATGCCCCCACGATTACTAAAATTCCGGTTTTACCTATTTCCTACGAAGATGCACAACCCTTATTGGCTGCATTGGAAGGCGAGGTTGCACCAAATTCTTGGAAAGGTGGATTACCCATTACCTATCATATTGGACCTGGACCTGCAAAGGTGCATCTGAAATTGGAATTTGATTGGCAATTGAAACCTGCCCATAATGTAATCGCCACAATGAAGGGAACTGATTTTCCCGATCAATGGGTCATGCGCGGCAACCATCATGATGCTTGGGTGCATGGTGCCAACGACCCCATTAGTGGTATGGTGGCACTTATGGAAGAAGCCCGAGTAGTTGGCGAATTGGCCAAAAAAGGCAATAAACCCAAGCGAACTTTGGTCTATTGTGCTTGGGACGCCGAAGAACCTGGACTTATTGGTTCTACCGAATGGGTAGAAGACCATAAAAAAGAATTACAACAAAAGGTCGTTGCCTACATAAATACAGATGGTAATGGACGTGGCTTTTTGGGAGCGGGGGGTTCACATTCGCTTCAGGCCATGGTAGGTGAAGTGGCAGGGACTGTTATGGATCCACAAAGAGGGGTTTCTATCAAAGAAAGGCGAAGTGCTGTGAACTTGGTCAATGGTGGTAAGGAAGAATTTAGCCTTTATGCCTTAGGTTCCGGTTCAGATTACACCCCATTTATTCAACATGCGGGAATACCAGCCTTGAATTTAGGATTCGGCGGAGAAAACGCAGGTGGTGAATACCATACTATTTATGATACCTATCCACATTACAAAAGATTCAAAGACCCTGAATTTGCCTATGGCGTGGCTCTTGCGAATACAGCAGGTAGAATCTCACTGCGTTTGGCGAACGCCGATGTCTTACCTTTCGAATTCAAACAATGGCATAGTACGGTTTCAACCTATTTGGAGGAAGTCATGAATAGCTGTGACGCCATGCGCAAGGAAGTCAAGAAACACAATGACATGGTAGACAAGAATGTGTTTGAACTGGCTGCAGACCCAAGAAAGCCTTTTAAAAAGCCTGTCAAAAAAGAACAAATTCCGTATCTGGATTTTACCCCATTGCAGAATACGATGGCTACGCTCAAGTCTAGTATAGCAGAATTTTCCAAGGTTGATATTGCCAAATTATCCGAAGCGGAACGCAACACATTGAATAAAAAATTAATGTTGTCAGAGCACGTACTCACTTCAGAAGAAGGATTGCCTAGAAGATCTTGGTACAAACACCAAATCTACGCGCCTGGATTCTATACCGGTTATGGGGTTAAAACGCTGCCAGGGGTTCGCGAGGCTATTGAACAGAAAGATTGGAAAGAAGCACAGGAACAAATTATGAAACTATCGCTCACCTTTAAGGATTTCAATATTTATATTCAAGAACTGGGCGCAATGCATTAAATATAAAGTTATGAATTCAAACTATAAAAAGATTTTTACGGGAGAATCAATTGTAGCGAAACAATTAATTGGCAGGCTTCATGAAATTGGTATTGAAGCGGTGGTCAAAGACGAAGCCGAATCTGCACGATTGGCGGGGTTTGCCTCTTCGATGTTAGGGCAAGTTGATATTTTCGTTCATAAGGATGAGTATGAAAAAGCAAAGCCAATTGTCTCAGACAATGATTCAGATGCTAAAAATTAGACTGCTATCTATTGGCTCTATAGACATCCTTTCTTTAAGAATTTCGTAACTTTAAAGGATATGGAAGATTGAATTTCCATAAGCACCAATTAGCATGTAAGAATCCTCCTCTCGAATGCTGCTAATACTTAAAACTACAATATAAAAGGTATGCCATTATATATGGATATTCATAACGTGGATTCGGACACTTTTACGGTGGAAGAAGTTGCCAAGGCACATTGGGAAGATGTTTCCATACAGGAGAAATTTGGAGTTATCCAACGTAAATACTGGGTCAATGTTGAGGCCAAAACAATATTTTGTTTGATGGAGGGCCCTAATAAAGAGGCTTGCAATGCGGTACACAAAGAATCACATGGCGGAACAGCCTGCAATATCATTGAGGTTTCAGATGATGAGTTCAATCTTTTTTTAGGAGTTGGAACCAAAAATAAGGACGATTTGGCACAAACGCTTAAAGGGGATGTTGACGCTGGATTTAGAACGCTTTTAATGATTGAGACCTATGATTTCAAGGGTAAATACAATCATTATAAAAACCAGATACGTTTATTGATTCAAAATCGTAATGGAGCCATTTTGTTACAGCCTAATAACGACATTTTGGCCTCTTTTATTTCTGCTTCTGAGGCATTGGGATGTGCAGTAGCAATTTCTGAATTACTGAAATCAATTCCTGATGACTATGAATATACCTTAGCATTGGTCACCGGGAAACCAGTGGATGTTGATGGCGTCAAATTATTTGAAAAAGCCAAGCAAAGAGTACGATATCTTACAAAAATTGATTTGGACAACACCATTTACATTGATGATTCTACCTTAGTACTGGCAAATAAAGAACCGCATACCACAAGCATCAACTCAAATGAATTCAGGATTGTAGACGAAGTGGATTTTGATTTTCTTGACAAATTATTCGATATTTTAAATCGGGAATTATTCAAGCCAAATTTTAAAATCGAAAGATTATACACCTCATTAGGTTTGAGCAAATCACAGGCCTACAGAAAAATAAAGTCGTTAACAGGAATGGGGCCAAACAAATTCATTCAAGAATTACGGTTACACCAATCCCTTAAAGATATCGGACAGAACAATAAAACCGTTGCAGAAATAGCTTATGATCTAGGCTACAATAGTCCTACCTATTTTACTAGGGTATTTCGAAGAAGATTTGGGATTCTTCCGACTATTTTTGCGAAGAATGCTACCAACTAAATTTTTTCTTAGAAAAACTATCTTGGGCCAATTGTGTCATTATTTGACCTAAAACTGACATTGGATCACGATTTAATGGTCCAAATTTGTAAATAACAATATAGTACGGTTCCCTCCTAATAACTTTTGTTTAACTAAAATCAATACTATGTCAACTGCAGTAGAACATTTAGAAGTTTCCAAAATTGAAGAACTTACTTCACAATTAAGAGGAGAAATAGTTATGCCCTCCAATGCAAACTATAACGAAACGCGAAAAGTATATAACGGAATGATAGATAAGTATCCGGGATTATTTGCTATGTGTGTTGATGTAGCGGATGTTATGGCAGCCGTAAATTTTGGAAGAGACAATAATTTGTTAATCGCTGTTCGGGGAGGTGGTCATAATGGTGGAGGTTTGGGAATTTGTGATGGAGGCTTGGTTATTGACCTCTCTGGAATTAAATTCATTCGTGTAGATACCTCCGATAATACGGTCAGGGTAGGCGGTGGCAACCTTTGGGGAGAAGTAGATCATGCGACACATCCTTTTGGGTTGGCTGTCCCGGCAGGAATAATTTCCACAACCGGGGTTGGTGGTCTTACCTTAGGTGGTGGTGTGGGTCATTTATCCAGAAAGTACGGATTGACCATTGATAACCTTTTGGAAGCAGATATGGTTCTGGCCAACGGTTCTTTTGTAACCGTTAGTGCAAATGAGAATTCCGATTTATTCTGGGCCATTCGTGGTGGCGGGGGTAATTTCGGAATTGTTACCTCTTTTAAATTTCAAGCACATCCAGTTAAAACGGTTATCGGTGGACCAACGTTATGGCCTGTTGAACAAACTGAGGAAATTATGGAGTGGTATCATGAATTTATACACAATGTACCTGATGAACTGAACGGATTTATCGCTACCATGGTAATTCCTGGAGCACCATTTCCTGAGGAATTACACAACAAAAAGTTCTGTGGTATCGTGTGGTGCTATGTGGGTGATCCGAATAAATTCGATGAATTGTTTAAACCCGTTTTGGCATTAAACCCCTTATTTGCACATGTAGGGGAAATGCCATATCCATCTATACAGACATTGTTTGATGGGTTACTACCCCATGGATTGCAGTGGTATTGGCGTGCTGACTTTTTTAATGAATTAGGACCAGAGGTAAGAGCTGGACATTTAAAATTTGGTTCCAAGATTCCAACACCTCTATCACAAATGCACCTCTATCCCATAAGTGGTGCCGCTAGCAGGGTAGGGAATGAAGACACCCCATGGGCATATCGTGATGCAAAATATGCAGGTGTTATTGTAGGGGTTTCCCCAGATCCAAAAGACGCTGATAAAATAACAGATTGGTGTAAAGCGTACTGGGAAGCATTGCATCCCCATTCATCGGGCGGGGCGTATTCAAATTTTATGATGGATGAAGGGCAAGATCGCGTAAAAGCCAGTTATAAAAATAACTATGACCGTTTAACCAAAATAAAAAAGAAATATGATTCCAATAACCTCTTTAGGGTGAACCAGAATATTAAGCCTGCAACTTAAATTTTCAATTTTAAACAAATTTCATCGGTT
>JBATIW010000252.1:0-3503 GCA_049668005.1 Maribacter sp. | reverse complement strand
CCTATATGGAGGCCATGACCCAAGTAGCAAAAAAATTCCCCAATGATGCCGATGTTCAAATACTATTTGCTGCATCGGTCATGAATACCGTTCCTTGGAATTATTGGGATAAGGAAGGGAATCCATCTCCAAATATTGCCGAAGCCAAGGCCGCCTTGGAGAAAGCGATAACTATTAATCCCGATCATCCAGGTGCCCACCACTACTATATTCATATGGTGGAATTGCCAAAACCTGACCTTGCTGTAAAAAGTGCGGACAGGTTGGTTAATTTAATGCCTGGTGCAGGTCATATTGTACATATGCCATCGCATATCTATATTAGAGTGGGGCGTTATTTAGATGCTGTAACGGTAAACAAAGCAGCTATTCTTGCCGATGAGGACTACATTTCACAATGCTATTCACAAGGAATGTACCCCTTGGGGTATTACCCACATAATATACATTTTCTATGGTCAGCAGCGAGTTTATTGGGTGATAGCGAATTGGCTATTGATGCAGCAAAGAAAACCGCTGAAAAAGTCCCTACAGGCGAATTAATAGAAATGCCCTTTTTACAAAATTTCGCATCGGTACCTTTGCTTGCTTACACCAGATTTGGGAAATGGAATGAAATATTGACTACCCCTAGCCCCAATGCCGAAATAAAACATCTAAAACTCATTTGGCATTATGCCAGGGGAATTGCCTTTGTTCGAAAGAACAATGCAAAAGAAGCGCAAGAGGAATTGGATGCCATTCAAGAAATGATGAATGATCCCGAATTGGAAAATTTGATTGCTGCCGGTTTTGACCCAAGTTCATCTATTGCAAAAGTAGCTTATGAAGTTGTGGCCGGGGAATTGGCTGCTCTTCAAGGAGATCTTTCAAAAGCTGTCGAACATCTTGAAAATGCAGTCGTTTTTGAAGATGCCCTAACCTACACAGAACCAGCAGCTTGGTATATTCCAACACGACAAAACTTAGGTGCCCTTTTAGTAAAATCGGGTAAGTATGAAAAAGCTGAAATAGTTTTCAAAGAAGATTTGGATGTACTGCGCCAAAACGGTTGGTCCTTAATGGGTCTGTACCAAAGTTTAAAGGCACAGGGAAAAATGGATGAAGCAAAACGTATTAAAGCAGAATTCGATAAGGCCTGGGAACATGCTGATATTGATATAGACACCTCAATTTTATAAGTATCAACTATAATCCATTCTATTAGTAATTAGCAAAACACAAAATGGGATTCCTTAAAAATTCAAAGCATAAAAATTTAATTATTTCCCTGACAACCATTATTGGATTATTCATGGTCATATTCTATTCAATTGGCATTGGTAATGAGGGTTTGCCAATTTATAATCCAACGGATTTTAATCCTGAACTGGTTGATAACAGTTTAAAGCAAACCAATAATAATCATACCGTTTCCGACTTTAATCTCATTAATCAAAATGGAGAAATGATTACTCAAAAAGACTACGAGAACAAAATTTATGTGGTCGATTTCTTTTTTACACGCTGTCCTAGCATTTGCCCTATTATGGCCATTAATATGGAAAAACTGCAAACTACTTACCAAGACGATGAGGAAATAAAGCTGTTATCCATTTCAGTAACACCCACAATGGATAGCGTTCCCATACTACGGGATTATGCCACTAAAAAGGGAGCAATTGATACTAAATGGAATTTAACTACTGGTAATAAAAAACACATTTACGATTTGGCTCGTAAAAGTTATTTTGCCGTGGTAGATCAAGGTGATGGTGGTCTACAGGATTTTATTCATACTCCTAACTTTATTTTGGTAGATAAGGAAAAACGAATACGCGGGGTCTACGACGGTACAATGGATGATGAAATTGAAAGAATCATCCAAGATATTGCACTCTTACAAAAAGAATAAACGCTGTAGAATTTTTAAAATATGGGCCTTTTGGGATAAATGTCATGAGCCAGTTTCCCTTGCTAGGTATAATTCCCTATTTTTAAAAATTACTACTTAACTATTTAGAACTTCCGATGCGCATTAGACTATTATCCTTCTTATCCATTTTAGTTATCACCCTTTTATTATTTCCGTCCTGTAGCAAAAAGTCAAATAAACCAACCGAAACACCCTTGACCATATTTGAAGATTCCTTAACCGGTGTGGCAAAGGCCAAGGAAGCAAGGGAAAATATTGCCGCAAAACTTGCTGATGGACTAGAGCTGACTTTATGGGCTTCCGATTCATTGGCCCCAGATCCCATTGCCATGGATATTGATGACGAAGGTAGAATTTATTTGACCCGTACCAACCGTCAAAAAAATTCCGAATTCGATATTCGTGGTTATCGCGATTGGATGACGGCTTCAATTGCATTACAATCCGTCGAAGATCGTCGTGCTTTTTTGAGAAGCACTTTTGCGACTGAAAAGAGTGCAGCGAATGAATGGCTTAAGGATTTGAACAACGATAGTATCCACGATTGGCGCGATTTAACTGTTGAGAAAGACGAAGTTTGGATGTTAGAAGACAAAACCGGTAACGGAATTGCGGATATTTCTACCCGTATACTCGAGGATTTCAATGAGGAAGTCACCGATGTTGCCGGAGCTTTATTAGTTAGGGATGATGATGTTTTTGTCGGTGTTGGTCCTGACTTTTGGCGTTTGGAAGATACGAATGGCGACTTGATCTTAGATGAAAAAACTTCTTTGGCCCATGGGTTTGCAGTACACATAGGTTTTGGAGGTCATGGTATGTCAGGAGCGATTGAAGGACCTGACGGTAAGATTTATTGGGGAATTGGGGATATTGGTGCCAGCCTAACTACGGTTAATGGCGCGAAACATCATTATCCCAACCAAGGGATTATAGTGCGTTGCAATCCTGATGGAAACGATTTTGAAGTCTTTGCACGTGGACTTAGAAATACCCATGAATTTGTATTTGACGCCTATGGAAATATAATATCTTCAGACAATGATGGTGACCATCGAGGTGAAAGTGAACGTTTGGTTCATATTGTTGAGGGTTCCGATGCAGGTTGGAGGACAAATTGGCAATACGGTAAGTACACTGATCCAAATAACAATGGGTACAAGGTTTGGATGGATGAAAAATTGTATCTCCCTAGATGGGAAGGTCAAGCAGCTTATATCATTCCCCCAATTGTCAATTTTCATAATGGTCCTACCGGGATGGCTTTTAATCCTGGAACAGGATTGGGTAAAGACTGGTTGAACAAATTCTTTTTGGTGGAGTTTGTCGGTGACCCAGGTCGTTCGCACATATGGTCTTTTGATTTAAAACCGAAAGGCGCATCTTTTGATTTAGGCATGGATCAAGATATTATGAGTGGCGTACTACCAACGGGACTTCGTTTTGGGCCTGATGGTGCGCTCTATTTTTCAGATTGGATATCAGGATGGAATACTAAAAACTATGGCCGAGTATGGAAGTTGGATGTAACCCAAGATAAAAATGACCTCGAGGTTGAGCGAAAGGAAACCCAACGCCTGATGACGCT
>JBATIW010000251.1:0-8040 GCA_049668005.1 Maribacter sp. | reverse complement strand
AAAGAAGCACTCACAGCATATATGATGTGCCTTTAGGCATAAGAGTACAAATTGGATGATGCAAAGCAAAAAATATTAGGAATAAATATCCTGCATCAGTGAAAAGTGAATTATGGAAACAACTACGGTAGAAACCAACTTTAAATCTGAGGAATATTTTATCAATATGGGACCTCAGCACCCTGCAACCCATGGTGTTCTCCGCCTTTTGTTGACCATAGACGGTGAGATTATCAAAAAAGTTGAGCCAGACTTGGGGTATATTCATCGATCCATTGAAAAAATGTGTGAACGGGATAGCTATCAGCAAATCGTTCACCTGACTGATCGAATGGATTATCTGTCCTCGAACATAAATAATGAAGCGGTCTGTTTAGCCGTGGAAAATGCACTTGAACTTGAAGTTCCTGAACGTGTAAAAGTTATTAGAACCATAATCGGGGAACTTACCAGAATTTCTTCCCATTGTTTATGGTGGGGCGTAATGGGAATGGACGTAGGTGCCTTGACTACGTATTTTTATGGCTTTAGGGATAGGGAACTAATCAATGATATTTTTGAGGAAACCTGTGGTGCAAGATTGACCATGAACTACAATGTACCGGGAGGGTTAATGTTTGATATTCATCCTAATTTTATAAAAAGGGTCAAAGATTTCATAGTACATTTTAAAACCAAGCTTCCTGAATACGATAAGTTATTGACAGGTAATGTCATATTCCATAAAAGGACTAAAGGCGTTGGTATTTTGACCAAAGAAGATGCCATTTCGTTTGGGGCATCAGGTCCCGTGGGTAGAGCTTCAGGTTATTCCTGTGATGTTAGAAAACATCATCCGTATAGCGCCTTGGACAAGGTTACATTCAATGAAGCTTTAAAAACAGAAGGAGATACCTTCGCCCGTTACCAAGTACGAATTCAGGAAATGTGGGAATCCTTGTCCATCATAGAACAATTAATAGACAATATTCCCGAGGGGGAATACCGTGTTGCAACCAATGCGGTTATTAAATTGCCCAAGGGAGAGTTTTACCAAAGGGTTGAAACTGCAAGAGGGGAACTTGGGGTCTATATAATTAGCACAGGCACAAAAAATCCATATCGCTTGAAATTCCGTTCACCTGGATTCTCTAATTTATCCCTATTAAACCATATAGCGGTTGGCGGTAAAATTGGGGATCTAGTCGCAACAATGGCAACCCTGGATCTTGTAATTCCTGATATAGATCGATAAAATGATAAGAGCATTAAGCATAACAAAAGGTATTCACGATTGGCTATATAGCATAATGTCTGAAAGCATGGCCCATCTGGTTGAAATGATATTGATAGCCCTGGTCTATCTAGCCATTTTTGCTGTAGCCGGATTATTTTTGGTTTTGATAGAAAGAAGGGTCGCTGCATGGTTTCAATTACGAATAGGACCCAACAGGGTTGGTTTTCAAGGATTATTACAAACCATGGCCGATGCCTTGAAATTACTTTCAAAGGAGCTCACAGGAACAGATAAAGCTGATAAATTTTTATACAATCTAGCACCTTATTTTGTGATTATTACCGCTTTAATGGCACTGGCTGTAATTCCGTTCACACAGGATTTTCATGCTTTTGACATTAATATTGGAATTTTATTTCTAATCGCGATTTCTTCTATTGGTGTCATCGGCATTCTTTTAGCTGGATGGAGCAGCAATAACAAATTTGCGATGATTGGAGCCATGCGAAGTGGTGTGCAGACGATTAGCTATGAGCTATCCATAGGGTTATCGCTCTTGACCATGATTTTGATTACGGGTACGCTTCAACTTTCTGAAATTGTTGAAGTTCAAAAAAATGGGTGGTTGATTGTACAAGGCCACATTCCTGCCATAATTGCTTTTATGATCTTTATGATCGCGGGGACGGCTGAAACCAATAGGGCTCCTTTTGATATGGCCGAGGCAGAATCAGAATTAGGGGCCGGTTTTCATACCGAGTACTCCGGAATGAAGTTCGCCTATTTCTTTTTGGCAGAATTCATCAACATGTTCATAATCGCTGCCATAGCAACCACAGTTTTCTTTGGAGCTTGGTTATCTCCATTTGGAATAACAGAATCCATCCCATTACTAGGTGTATTTTGGTTTTTGGCAAAGGCAATGGTGCTCGTATTCTTGATGATGTGGTTTAGATGGACATTCCCGAGATTAAGGGTCGACCAATTATTGACATTGGAGTGGAAATACCTGCTCCCACTAAACCTTATGAATATTGTAATAATGGCCTTGATTGTTTGGCAAAATCTTACAATACAATTTTAATGCTATGAGTTATTTTTCAGACATATATAAAGGTATCAAAACACTACTGACGGGTATGAGTGTTACCGGGAAGTACTTTTTGACTTCCAGAAAAGGAGCCATTACCCAACAATATCCCGACAACCGGGATACACTAAAAATGTTCGATCGTTTCCGTGGTGAGGTTATCATGCCCCATGACGAAGAAAACAGACATCGCTGTACTGGCTGCCAAAAATGCGAGATTGCCTGCCCCAATGGCACCATTGAAATCATTTGGGATAGGGGAATTGATGAGGAAACAGGTAAAAAGAAAAAGAAAATAGACCAATTTGTATATCATCTCAGCATGTGCACCATGTGTGGCCTTTGCATAGATGTTTGCCCTACAGACGCCATAGAATGGGGTCAAAATTTCGAAAACTCTGTTTATGATCGGACCGCTTTAACAAGAGTATTGAATAAACCAGGTTCTAAACTAATGCCAGGAGTAGAAGATTAAGCCTATGGAACGAATAATTTTTTACACCCTCGCCTTAATCATGATTGTTTTTGCGATTGCTTCGGTCACCAGCCGTAAAATGTTACGCTCGGTAATTTACCTACTATTTGTGCTTGGTGGTATAGCCGGAATTTACTTTCTAATTGATTATAACTTTCTTGCTGCCATTCAACTTACCGTTTATGCAGGGGGAATCATTGTATTGATTATTTTTTCAGTGCTTTTGGTCCACCATATTGAAATGGAATTGGAGATTGCGAAAACCAGTAAACAAATCCTTACCACAGCGGCCTGTTTAATAGGTCTTGGCGTTTTCTTGACTACCATTTACTCACACGAATTCAATGTAGTGGAAAATTCCTTGACCACCACAACAGCAGAAATTGGAACTATACTATTAAACTACGGTGATGGCGGATTCATCTTGCCTTTTGAAGTAATCAGTGTACTGCTACTGGCAGCAATGGTCGGGGCAATAATCATTGCCAAAGGAAATAAATTAACCGATAATAATGACGAAACAGCATGATCCCTGGAATTAGTATATACGAGATACTCACGCTAACATCAATTTTGTTTTTCATTGGTGTTTATGGATTTATTACCCGTAAAAATTTGATTTCAATCTTGATTTCCGTGGAATTGATTTTGAATGCCTCGATTATAAATTTTGTGATTATCAACAAATATTTATATCCTGACATGCTACAAGGCGCATTGTTTTCGCTTTTCATTATTGCCGTTGCCGCTGCTGAAACCGCTTTGGCAGTGTCCATAATTATTGGATTATATCGCCAAATCAGTTCGGTCGAGGTAAAGGATGTTGAAACCATGAAGCATTAATAAATACTTGAAGTGTCTAAAGTGAACTAAGGTTTAAAGTAATATCGAATGACAAGTGGATAACAAGGAATTTGGAAAACAATTAGAAAAAAGGACTAAAGAATTTGCTATTGAAATTGTAAAACTATCAATAAAATTGCCATCTACATCCGAAGGTAGGTATTGAAAAATCAAATAACGAAATCGGGAACCAGTGTTGGTGCAAATTATAGAGAAGCAAATAGATCAAGAAATAAAATAAAAATATGTGAAAGTGAAGCAAGTGAAACCGTTTATTGGTTAGAAATTATTCAATATATGAACTGGGAAGATTCCTTAATTATTGAACCTGTTATAAAGGAAGCCAATGAAATTTTAGCACTCTTCACATCAATAGGAAAAAAATTAAAACTTTAGGCAATCTAGGCATTCTAGACACTTAAAATTATAAGATATATGAACTTTAATACTATCATATTAATCCCCTTGGTTCCTTTGGCAATATTCCTGCTATTGGGAATATTCAACCAAAAGATCAAACCCTCGGTATCAGGTTATATTGGTGTTGCCGGCCTTTTGGTATCGACCCTATTGTCCCTTAACACTGCATATCAATACTTTTTTGTAATTGACAAGGTAGATGGTGTATATCAAACTTTTGTGGAAAAAACGGTGTGGATGAATTTCACAGACACGCTGGCTATAGATATGGGAGTTCAAATTGATCCAATTTCCGTAATGATGCTCATAGTGGTTTCCATAGTTTCCTTAATGGTACATATATATAGTAGAGGCTACATGAAAGGAGATGATGGATATACCCGGTTTTTTGCTTTTTTGTCTTTGTTCTCTTTTTCTATGTATGGATTGGTTTTGGCTACCAACCTCTTCCAAATCTATATTTTCTGGGAACTAGTTGGAGTTTCGTCCTATTTATTGATCGGCTACTACTACACCAAACCATCGGCGGTTTCCGCGGCCAAAAAAGCATTTGTTGTTACCCGTTTTGCAGACTTAGGTTTCTTGATTGGAATTTTGATTATTGGTTACTATACAGGAACCTATGATTTTGAAACCTTGAACGATCCAGAAGGGAGTGCTATCCTAAATTGGGCATCCACTTCATTCATGGGATTATCGGTTTTGACATGGGCCTTAATTCTTATTTTTATTGGCGGTGCTGGTAAATCGGCAATGTTCCCACTACACATTTGGTTACCGGATGCCATGGAAGGTCCAACTCCGGTTTCAGCACTCATTCATGCAGCAACTATGGTGGTTGCCGGTGTGTTTCTAGTTGCACGTTTATTCCCCATGTTTTATTTTGTCGAAGATGGTTTTGCCTTGAATATCGTTGCCTATGTCGGTGCATTTTCAGCCTTGTTCGCGGCCATAATAGCCATTACCCAAACCGATATAAAACGTGTATTGGCATTCTCAACCATGTCCCAGTTGGGATATATGATGTTAGCATTAGGCGTTTCGGGTTATGAAGGGCATGAGGGTCTTGGATATATGTCCTCTATGTTCCATTTGTTTACCCATGCCATGTTCAAAGCACTATTATTCCTTTGTGCAGGTTCAGTAATTCATGCGGTGCACAGCAATTTCTTAAAAGACATGGGTGGATTAAGGAAGTATATGCCTATCACCAATATTACGTTCTTGATAGCAGCGTTGGCCATTTCAGGAGTTCCACCCTTTGCGGGATTCTTTAGTAAGGATGAAATCTTGGTCGCGGCCTTTGAGCATAATAAATTGATTTATTTTATCGGGATTTTTGTAGCGGGACTCACTGCTTTCTACATGTTTAGGATATACTTTGGTATTTTCTGGGGAAAAGAAACAAAGTATGAACACCCACCTCATGAATCCCCTGCTTCAATGACCTTCCCATTAATGTTTCTTGCCCTCTTAAGCATTGTTGGTGGGTTCATTCCTTTCAGTGAGTTTGTAACGGCTGATAAGGCTGGTTTCGAAGCACATTTGAATTATCCACTAGCGGCTGTTGCCATAGGTGTGGGATTGATTGGTATTGCTCTCGCATGGGTATTTTACAAAAAGGAAAATGATTTGGCTGACAAGCTGGCAAACTTTTTTGGCCCTCTGTACCAGTGGACAAGTGATAAATTTTACTTCGATGAGATTTATCTTTTCATAACCAAGAAAATATTATTCAAGCACGTTTCTGCCCCTATTGCCAAATTTGATAAGAAATATGTTGATGGTACCATGGTTGGCATCGGTAACAAAACAGTATTGGCATCGGAAAAAATAAAAGGCATGCAATCAGGTAAAGTCCAGGATTATGCCTTTGCTTTTATCGCCGGAGTAGTAATAATAGCATTAGTATTTATTTATCTGTGGACGAACTAAACGATTAATATGGATATTCTATCACTTTTCATAATTGTACCCATTATAACCATACTAGCCTTAGTTTTCACTAAAGGATTGAAGCAAGCACGTATAGTTTCAATGATTGGAAGTATTGTGCAATTGGGCATGGCCATCAACCTGGTTTTTGCCTATTTCAGTGAAAAGGCCATTAATAGTGATATCATGGTTTTCACCAAAGATGTGGTATGGTTCAAAGAATTCAATATTCATTATCATATTGGTGTAGATGGTATTTCGGTGGCACTCTTGTTGTTAACCGCTATTGTGGTACTGGCAGGGGTGTTTATTTCCTGGAAAATGGAAGATTTGCCAAAAGAGTTTTTTGTTTCCCTTATTGTTCTTTCGATTGGGGTATATGGTTTTTTCATTTCCCTAGATTTATTTACGATGTTCGTGTTTTTTGAAATTGCTGTAATTCCTATGTATCTGTTGATTGGTATTTGGGGAACCGGTCCAAAGGAATATTCGGCAATGAAATTGACTTTAATGTTAATGGGAGCTTCTGCCATTCTATTGGTCGCCATTTTAGGAATCTATTTTAACTCAAATGCCGATGGGGGTGCATTGACTTTCAACATCTTGGAAATTGCCAAAGTGAATATTCCCATTGAAGCACAAAAACTATTTTTCCCCTTGACCTTTATAGGCTTTGCTGTGATTGGGGCTTTGTTTCCTTTTCATACTTGGTCTCCAGATGGCCATGCCTCCGCCCCAACAGCGGTTTCCATGCTTCATGCTGGCGTATTAATGAAGTTGGGTGGCTATGGCGTATTCCGGGTCGCGATGTATTTATTGCCAGAAGGTGCACAACATTGGTCTTGGTTCTTCATTATTTTAGCAACCATTGGCGTTATTTATGGGGCATTTTCAGCCATTAAACAAACCGATTTAAAATACATCAATGCCTACTCCTCAGTAAGTCATTTGGGAATGGTATTGTTTGCCCTGTTGATGTTAAATAAAACGGCATGGAACGGTGCCATATTACAGTCGCTCTCCCACGGATTCATGACTGCCTTATTCTTTGCACTAATAGGCATGATCTATGAAAGAACCCATACTAGAGACGTGAGGAAACTTGGTGGCTTGTTAAAAGTAATTCCTTTTATTTCGGCCATTTATGTGATAGCAGGTCTCGCATCTTTGGGGCTACCTGGATTTAGTGGATTTGTAGCTGAAATGAACATTTTTGTCGGTGCATTTCAACATGACGATATGTTCTATAGAATAGCAACAGTCGTATCGGTATCAGCAATCGTGGTTACGGCGGTTTATATTTTACGCGTCGTGGGAATCATGCTTATGGGTCCTATTAATAACCAAGAATACTTAACCCTGGAAAGAGTTACATGGAATGAGAAATTGGGGATCTTGTTGTTATTGCTTCCTATAGTTGGGATGGGAGTTGCTCCGCTATGGTTAAGTGATATGATTTTAGAAAGTTTACAACCTTTTATACAAGGTGTTTTATAAAATAATGGAGAATGGATTTTAGCAACTTTTTATTGATGCGGCATGAAATAATACTATTGGCAATTACCTTATTGCTAATTCTTGCTGAAGTATTTATTCCGCCAAACAAAAAACAAAGTATAGTTCATTTGGCCATTTTATTATTTGGGGTACATACATTAGTTGGGTTCTTTCCAGGAAGTGAAGACAGCCTATTTGGTGGTATGTTCAGAACCAATGGTTTAATCCATCTTTTCAAGAATGTGCTTAATGTAGGGGTGCTGATTCTTTTGCTACAATCTGCAGATTGGCTTCAGGAAAAAGTTGTTGGACAAAATAAGGGCACAGAATTCTTCATCTTACTTTTTTCTTCCTTATTGGGTATGTATTTCATGATTTCTTCGGGTGATTTCTTAATGTTCTATCTGGGATTGGAATTATCCACACTACCGGTTGCTGCTTTGGCTGCCTACGAAACGGCTAGTAGAAAATCGAGCGAAGCAGGGGTTAAGTTGATCCTCTCCTCTGCCTTGGCATCTGGTGTTTCCTTATTTGGTATTTCCATGTTATATGCAACCTCAGGAT
>JBATIW010000250.1:0-2445 GCA_049668005.1 Maribacter sp. | reverse complement strand
TGTAGTGCATTAAAAAAGCACCTATGAAAATAATTCTGTTTTTAGTTGTGATTACTAGCATCCCTTTTGGTGTTTGTGGACAAGAAAACCAAATAGCTGGTGAGTATGGCAAAAGTTCCGACCCCATACACAAACACGTTGTAGAATGGACCGTTCAGCTCAAAGATGATGGCACATTCTCGTATAATTTCTATCGTCATCTCAGCTGTGATAGCTGTGAAGAAGAAAATTTTTCAGGAAAAGGTACATGGACTGCTGAAGAAAAACTGATCACATTTGAAACGGATGTGGCAAAAGACTTAGATAGTACCTATACCATGAACTTTACGAATACCAAAGCTCGATTTCAGAGCAAATCTGCTCGTAATACATCTAATAAAGTGATTCCTGATGTTTTGATATTCTATGAATCACCTTTGCCTGAAATACAAGGGTTAAAATTACAGAAGAAGAAAACTTAACGCACTACTACAACGGCTTTAATTCATCACGCCTTGGGCGTGACGAAATCATAGCCAAACCATTGGCACTTATAACATATTCAATGTAAACTGATGAATATCATTGGATTACACTTTTATCCGCTATAACTTTCTTCGTTCAATTCAAAGAACATTTAAATGGATTCCTATTTATATGATATTAAAGATGGTCCCAAAGACGGAAAAAAAGTATTTAGGAAATTAGGAACCTGTTCTCGTACCTTCTTTCATATTTTAAATAGGGAGTTTGGTCACCCGAGAGAACAAGAAGAGCGCGCTGCCGATTCCTTGGCAGGTGGTATCATGCAGAAAGGGCATCAATGCGGCATGCTTTGGGGAGCTTCCTTAGCTGCTGGGGCTGAAGCATATCGGCAATGCAACAATCAAAATCAAGCTATCCGTGTTGCTATAAATGCCACACAGCGTTTAATGGAGTCATTCTCAAAAAGAGAAAACACAATTAATTGTAGCGATATAACCAAATGTGATTTTTCCAATAATTTGAGCTTTGCCAAGTATTTTTTCTCTGGTAAATTCCTACACTGTTTTGACTTAGCTGAAAAATGGGCTCCTGAAGCCGTACAATCAGCTATTGAAGGCTTATCACATAAGGAAACCGAATTATCAAAAAACTGCCTCAGTTGTGCAACTGAGGTTGTAAAAAAAATGGGCGCTAGCGATGAAGAAATGATCATGGTAGCAGGTTTTGCTGGCGGACTAGGTTTAAGTGGCTCAGGTTGCGGTGCTTTAAGTGCAGCAATTTGGATGAAATCCCTTGAATGGTGCAAAGAAGAAAAAAAGAAATCGTCATTTAAAAATCCATATTCAAAAAAAGTATTGGAAACATTTAATCTAGAAACAGATTCAAGGATTTTATGTGCTGATATTTCTGGAGCGCATTTTATGAACATTGATGATCACACATCATTTATTAAAAACGGTGGTTGCGCCGAACTCATCAATACGCTTGCTGAGTCCTAATTTATAAATTTTGGAATACATAAATCCAATGAGAACATGGATCTATTAAGGGAATTTTTTATACCATGGATTTTATCAAATAGTATTGCGGTTTTATTCTTAGTAGCGGCGATTTTAAAAACAAAATTTGCACGTTTGCTTTTTGCGCTACTGTTTGCTTGGGCGTGCTGGCTCAATTATACCACTGCACACTATAATCCAGAGGAATATTTGAATTATGCAAGGCTAACTCCTTTTGGTTTATACCATGACTTTATCAAAGGTTGGTTTAAAGCAAATATAGTATCTATGGTTACCCTTATCTCCTTTGGACAGGGATTAATAGCCATAGGCATGTTACTCAAGGGTTGGGTGGTTCGTCTTGCCGGTCTCGGTGCCATTGTATTTTTCTTGGCAATCATACCCCTTGGTATTGGCGCAGGTTTTCCTGCTACACTACTATCTGCGGTAGCAATATATTTCATTTTGAAAAATGATGACCTGAATTACCTGTGGAAGTTTAAGAATACCGCTACTGGGTAGTTGTACATTAAATACAATGTAGCTTATGACCTTGTCCTATAATGCAATCAATAATCTTCGTTTAAATCGAAATATTAGTCCATTCGTTGCAACCAAGTCTTCATATCAACTTCTTTGTGAATAATACCCTTTAGGTCGCTAATGGCAACACGTTGCTGTTCCATTGTATCGCGATGACGAATAGTTACAGTCTCATCTTCCAAAGTTTGGTGATCCACGGTGATACAAAATGGGGTACCTACGGCATCCTGTCTCCTATAACGTCGTCCCACCGCGTCTTTTTCATCATAAATCACATTGAAATCCCATTTTAAATCGTCAATGATCTTATGGGCCACTTCTGGGAGTCCGTCTTTTTTCACCAACGGAAACACGGCAGCTTTGGTAGGTGCCAAAACAGCAGGCAATTTCAAAACTGTTCTTGTGGTATTGTTTTCCAACTCCTCTTCCTGTAACGAAT
>JBATIW010000249.1:0-1775 GCA_049668005.1 Maribacter sp. | reverse complement strand
AGGCGGAGTTGCCAACGATGTTGGCTATATCACACTTCCTGACGGTAGACGATTTGCTATAGCCGTGTTCACAAACAGCAGTAAGACGCCCGCTGAGGACAGAGAACGGGCTATTGCGGAAGTTGCCAGAGCTTTATATGACTTTTATTATTTACAATCATAAGGCAAACTCAATTATTAATAGTTAAAAAACAAAAATCATTAATAAGATGAATAAAAAACAAGATAGAATTAACGACATGCTTTACATGGAAAGGCGCATGTGAAAACTAATAAATGACTACAAAATTGGACGACCTTAGAAAGGCCTTTAAATGTAAGTTTAAAATGAGCCAGAGCCAAAATACTGCATTGGAAAAATTAATAGTAATAATGATAAATAATTAAATAGATGAATACACAAATGAAAATAAAATTTTTTAAAAAAACAGTATTGATTTGCCTTGGCCTTGCCACTTTTGTGATGAGTGCTCAAGATGATGATGAAACTTTGAGTGAAGAAGAGTCAGACATAGCAGCACAATTAGCTAATCCTAACACCGTTTTGGGTACCATGAATTTTAATTTTGATTATGTAAATTTTCAGGGCGATTTGCCTAATGCGGGAAGCCAAAATAGTTTTACCATAGGTTTTCAACCGATCCTTCCCATACCATTAAATGAGACGATGAATCTTTTCGTAAGACCTCAAATTCCTCTTATTGTTACGCAACCAACATTTGGGGCGAATGGGTTTGAAAATCAGGGAGTCAATCTGGGAAATATCAGCGCCGATATTGCGGTAGGAAAAACATTTCCATCAAAAACAATTGGCATAATTGGTGCATTTGGTAGTTTTCGTACGGCAACCAATGATGCCTTAAGATCAAATTATACCTTATTAGGTCCAGAGTTGATGGTTGCTCAAATATTTAAATGGGGTGTAGCTGGAATATTGGTAAATCATGCATGGAGTGTTAATAGCCTTGATGCAGATCCCGATAGTTTTACAATTGTTGCAGACGACTTGTGGGCTACAGCTGCGGGAGGCGAATCTGCAAGTATTACTGCTGGGCAATATTTTTATGTTGTTAATTTAAAAAATGGCTGGCAGATTCAAAGTAATCCAACCTATTCCTATAACCACAAAGCGGAAAAAGGTAATAAATTAACACTACCTATTGGTACAGGTGCGACTAAAGTGATGATTTTTGGTAAAATGCCTGTAAAGTTTAATCTGCAATATTGGTATTATGTGGCATCACCAGAGGTATTTGGTCCACAACATCAAATACGTTTTACTGTTTCGCCTGTTGTTCCATTACCCTGGTAATTTTAATTACCCCAATCCTGGCTGTTGGATTAAGGACCGCGACATAAGTATTTTCAAACATACCAAGCTAAAGAGTCCTATCTATCCGCTGGACAACAATACTACTTTTAATTTAAACTCAATTATTAGTAGTTAAAAACATAAAACAAATATTCATTTAACCATTAAAAATAAAACAATATGAGTAAAGAAGACAGAATACAGGAGATGTTAAACTTAGTAACTCCTATGAGCAAATGGAAAAAGCCTCAATCAATTGAATTTATTGATGCTGCCACAAAAAGATATAGCTTTCCAAACTGGCAATCAGGAAGCGAAGATTCGGTTTATTACAATTTACATCTCCCGGAATTTTTTAAAAGTTGTGTGGTACCAGCACCATCCAGAAAGACGACTATAGAGCGAGATTATCATCCTGAGTTATTGGATTTAACGTATACCGCATTTGATGGCTCTACTACAC
>JBATIW010000248.1:0-1644 GCA_049668005.1 Maribacter sp. | reverse complement strand
GGTATATCCAAAGGAGATCTAAAAATATTCTTAGGGTAACTATCCTGGGCAGACATACCCATGGAAAAAATCAAAAGAAAAATAAAAATTGTTTTGCCCATATTCTTATTGCGTTGAAATTCCTTTAACCAATTATCATGCCTTGATTTTCACATTAACAGCCTTGGAAAATAGCCTTTGTCCTTTAAATAAGGGATAAATTTAAACAGATGAATGTAATTATATGCCTTGAAGTATAAAAATCTATAAAGAATTGTTTGATCCGTAGGAAGTAGGAAGCTTAATATCAGAGATTAAAGTATTACTTCAAGAATATTTCATAAAAGTATTGGTCAGTCGTTAGATGTATGTTAACTTTGTGTAATTCGCATTGAGTATTGCATATGAGTGAATTGGTAAAAATTGTTGATTCCTTAGAAAACAAGTTAAGCAAGTTGTTACATAAATTAGAAGTGTTACAACGGGCCAATCAAAAGTTGGAAGCGGATTTGGTTTCAATAAGGAATGACAAGGATGTAACTACAAAAACTGTTTCAGAATGGGAGCAGAAGTACAATTCACTTAAGCTTGCAAATTCGATGCTTGGCAGTAATACGAATAAAACAGAAGCTAAGCTTAAAATAAATACGTTGATTAGGGAGTTGGACCATTGTATTGCCCAGCTTGCCGAATAATGTTCAAGATAGTATGTCAGAAAAGCTCAAAATAAAGCTTTCCATAGCAGATAGGGTTTACCCGTTGACGATTGACCCTAGCCAAGAGGAAGGGTTGAGGAAAGCCGCTAAAAATATAGAGCAATTGGCAAAGAAATTTGAACAGAATTATGCCGTTAGGGACAAGCAAGACGTGCTCGCAATGTGTGCACTGCAGTTTGCCTCTAAAATCGAACAAAGAGGCATTGATCAATCAGAAGGAACCCACGAAGCCACTGAACGATTAAAGGCACTGGACGAGTTGGTGAATTCTAAGCTTGGGATTAAATAAGTTCTTTTAAATAACAATAAGTTACTGCCCACATTGGTATTATCTTTTGACGAACTCAACATTAATTTGTTTAAAAAGGGTGAGTTTAGATTGTAAAAGCAGGCCTTACTCGTATAAGGATCCTTGATCAGTCTGGTAGCCCTAAACCTGTTTTCTGGAGTTTGTACAAAACTTCTCCAATGTGGGCTTTTTTTATATTAAATATTCAAATTATGGACAGTACCACACTCATATTGGTTGGAATTGCAGGTCTCGTAGTGGGATTTATTATTGCGAAATTCATGGAAAAGGGCAAGGCATCAAGGACCATTTCCAATGCAAAAAAAGATGCGAATTCCATTTTAAAGGAAGCGAAAATTGAAGGGGAAAACATCAAGAAAGATAAAATTTTCCAAGCCAAGGAAAGGTTCTTGGAGTTAAAGGCAGAACATGAAAAGGTTATTATAAATAAGGATAAAAAAATAGCTGAGGCCGAAAAACGCACAAGGGATAAAGAATCACAGATAAGCAACGAGCTTGCCAAAGGCAAGAAATTGAATGATCAATTAGAAATTAAATTAAAGGATGTAGCCCATAAAGGGGAATACTACGATAAGAAGCATACTGAACTTGAAAAACTACATAAAAATCAAGTACAGCAACTTGAGGTTATTTCTGGAC
>JBATIW010000247.1:0-22498 GCA_049668005.1 Maribacter sp. | reverse complement strand
TTATCAACGGGGAGATTCCTTGTTATAAAATTGCCGAAGACGATGATTTCTTTGCCTTTTTGGATATTAATCCTAACGCTATAGGCCACACCTTATGTATTCCGAAAAAGGAAGTTGATAAGATAATGGATTTGGATGTGGAAACCTATATGGGTCTTATGGCCTTTTCAAGAACGGTCGGCAAGGCCATTGAAGCTTCCATGGATTGCAACAGAGTTGGCATCACTGTAATAGGTCTCGAAGTACCCCACGTACATGTACATTTAATCCCATTGAACGCTATGAGGGAAGCGACATTTCAACATAAAGTGGCACTTACCGAAGCGGAATTTGAAGACATAGCGGAAAAAATACGTTCTAAACTTGAATAATTCCGGATTGCCATAAATATATACCGACCCCTATCAGTACTAGCACGGAGATAATCAAAATAAAGAACAAAGAGGTAAATCTGATTGAAGCCTTTTTCGGCGCAACCATTTTTTGATAATAATTGAATGTTCTTTCAATATCATCAGTCCAATTTACAGGATAGATAGTAGATTCACATTTGTTGCATTTAATCTTATGCATTACCTCATTGGTGGTCCTATCATATAATTTTCCATATTTATGCTTTTGCTGAAACGTAATTTTCATGTCCTGATTAAAACATTCTGGACAATTGTTGGTAATATCAGCTTCTTTGATAACTTCAAATCTTTCCTTCGCCATGGCTTAACTATTTACTTTTAAGGATATCTGCATTATGGTACCTTCTTTACCTGAAGAGAGCACTTTTACCTTTCCCTGATGATATTCTTCAACTATTCTTTTTACTAATGATAACCCTAAGCCCCAACCTCTTTTTTTAGAGGTTACCCCAGGATTGAATATGGTTTGATAATTACTTTTCGGAATGCCACTACCCGTATCCGCTATGAGAATATTCACATATTTTCCAGCAGGAATAATATCTATGGCAATACTTCCCTTACCCTTCATGGCGTCAATTCCATTTTTGACAAGATTCTCAATGGTCCAATTATACAAGGAATGATTTAAAAGAACAGGGAGCTTTTCAACTTTGGAATTGAATGAAAAATGAATCAATTTAGAGCTTCTTCGTTTTAAATAATCATAAGCTTCTTTCGTCTCTTCAACAATGTCAAATTCCTTGAGCTCAGGTAAAGAACCAATCTTTGAGAACCGCTCTGTTATGGTTTCTAGACGGGAGATGTCCTTTTCTATTTCCTTAGTGATTTCTGGATTTATTTTTTCACTTTTAAGAAGTTCATTCCATCCTAAAAGTGAAGATAGCGGTGTTCCTATCTGATGTGCTGTTTCCTTTGCCATACCTGCCCATAGTTTGTTTTGCTCAGAGGCCTTATTGGTTTTAAAGAAAAAGAATAATACTGTTGCAAAGAGAAGAATAATCAACAATAAAGCAATGGGATAGTATTTTAATTTGTTCAGCACTTCGGAATTCCCGTAATACAAAGTGGCTAAATGCTCACCTTGTTGGTCAATCGAAATGGGGGTATTTTCAGCCTGAAAAAGTTTTATGCTTTGTTGAAGAAATATGGAATCAGTAACCTTGTCATCAGGCATATTATTGGTCTTGATGGAGCCATCCTTATTGACCAAGATCATAGGTGTTGAGGTATTGTTTTGAAGTACTTTAATGGTAAGATTACCCATATCAATATCTTCGGAATATTGCAAAAGCTCCGATTGGGCCGTGGCCCAAATCTCCATTTTTAAGCGTTCTTCTTCCTTGAATTTTTTAAAGAAACTATTGGTGTTCCACAAAATTAGACTCACAATGGCAAAAGCTATCGCAAGTAAAATAAAATTGGAAGTTTTCTTTTTAGGATTAAAATTCATCCAGTTGGTTTGTTGCTTTAAAGATAGCGTAAAATGATAATAAATGGTGTGCAAAGCACATGGGTTCTTGTTTTAAATCGCATGTAAATTAACTACATTTGCAAAACTATGGCCGATATGTTTTCTATACTTCCAAACGATATTCCAGTCCAAAAATTACATGGCTATCTTTTGGGTGCGGTTGGTCCAAGGCCTATTGCCTTTGCTAGTACAATAGATTACAAAGGAAGGCCAAATTTATCGCCTTTTAGCTTTTTCAATGTATTTAGCGCCAATCCGCCAATTTTGATATTTTCACCTGCCAGAAGGGTAAGGGATAATACCACAAAACATACCTTGGAAAACATACAAAAGGTGAAGGAAGTTGTCATCAACGTGGTTAACTTCGATATTGTACAGCAGATGTCACTTTCAAGTACCGAATATGCAGCAGGGGACAATGAGTTCTTAAAAGCGGGTCTTAGTATGTTGAAATCTGATTTGGTAAGGCCATATAGGGTAGCTGAATCCCCTGTACAATTTGAGTGTAAGGTAACCAAGGTTGAACCTTTGGGAAAGGAGGGAGGCGCGGGGAATCTTATTTTCTCAGAAGTGGTTAAAATACATATTGATAAAGCCATAATTGGTAAAGATGGGCGTATTGACCAATATAAAATTGACCAAGTAGCCCGGATGGGCGGCAATTGGTATTCCAGAGCTAATCAAGGATTATTTGAAGTACCCAAACCATTATCAAGTTTAGGGATTGGCGTTGATACTATTCCCGAAGAAATTAAGACAAGTACGGTTTTTACCGGCAATGATCTTGGAATGTTGGGCAACATTGAGAAGTTGCCTTCCCAATCTCAAATAGATGAATTTATTAGCTCGAATGATGGCCTTAATGCCCTAATCAAGTCAAGAAACAGGGTAAAGGTGCATCTTAAAGCTAAGGAATATCTAACTAATGAGGAAGTACTTTCTGCATGGAAAGTGTTATTGGCTAAATGAAACGGATACAATTATTTGAGTTTGAGGATTTTGCTTGGTTTCCAGACTGGTTAAGGGTCTGTATGACCAATTTAATTGTGATGCTTCAAAAGATGATCGGAGTGCCAGACCTCTTGGCAGGTTTAATTGCGGATATCCTAAAGAAAAAAAAGCTAAATAATATCATTGATTTAGGTTCAGGTTCGGGAGGAGCAATGCCCGACGTAATGCATGCACTATATGAAATTAAAGGTTTGGAACATGTGACATTAATCATGACCGATTTATTTCCAAGCCCCGAAATGCTGAAGAAATTTAATACGGATGTTTCGGATAAAATTAGCTATCTTGAATCTTCCGTAGATGCAACAAATGTTGTCACCGCGCCAGAAGGCCTTAAAACCATGGTGAATTGTTTTCATCATATGCCACCTAAAAAGGCAAGGGCAATTTTGGAGTCGGCCCAAAGAACCAACCAACCTATATTGATTTATGAAATGGGCGATAATAATATACCGCTGCTTATTTGGTGGTTGTTGCTCCCATTTTCATTGGTGATATTAATAATTATGGTACTTTTTATGACACCATTTGTAAAACCCTTAACTTGGCGGCAAATTGTTTTTACGTACTTAATTCCAATAATCCCGATTTGTTATGCTTGGGATGGTCAAGCCTCTTTGCCAAGAATGTATACACTCAAAGATTTAGACCAATTGCTTGAAGGATTAGGCTCAGAGAACTATACTTGGCAAAAGGGGCATGCAATAAAAAAGAACGGTAAAAAACAGGGAACCTATCTTTTAGGTCTTCCGAATTAGAAAATTGAATAATAAACACTAAACGCATATTGCACAATTATTAAAAAATGGAAATACAAGGAAAAATTAAGATGATTGATGAAACTAAAACATTTGGAAGCAATGGTTTTAGAAAGAGGGAAGTAGTAGTAACAACAGAAGAGCAATATCCTCAACATATTTTGGTTGAGTTTGTTCAAGACAAGTGTGATTTACTAAATGCCTATAATGTTGGCCAAGATGTAAAGATCAGTATTAACCTAAGAGGCCGTGAATGGACTAACCCACAAGGCGAAGTAAAATACTTTAACGCTATCCAAGGATGGCGAATCGAAAATCTTCAGGCTGCTGAGGGTAATGCCGATATTCCACCTGTACCTCCTATTGATGCTTTTGAACCAGCTGACAATATCAATGATGAAGATCATGATGACCTTCCTTTCTAAGTAGGGCATTTATCGTTTAAAAGAGACCCGAGAGAGGGTCTTTTTTTTGATTAGTACTTAGGAATAAGCTTTACTTTGATTTAAATAACTTTGGATTAAACTGTACTCGTGAAAAAGGATAGCTCGCATAAACCTATGACCTTTCTGGACAATGAGCTTTATTTCCCATCGGTTGAAGAAGCAAACGCCGAAGGATTATTGGCAGTAGGTGGCGACCTCACACCCGAACGTTTAGTACTTGCTTATAATAGTGGCATTTTTCCTTGGTTTAATGACGGTTCACTGATTTTATGGTGGAGTCCCGACCCGAGAATGGTTCTTTATCCAGAGCGTATCAAGGTGTCAAAAAGCATGCGAAAAGTATTGAAAAACAAGCAATTTAGTTTGACAAGGAACAACTGTTTCGAAGAGGTTATCGACCAATGCGCATTGGTAAGGCGAGCGGGACAGGACGGTACTTGGATTACGAATGAAATGAAGGAAGCCTACATGAAATTGCATGAAATGGGGTATGCAAAATCATATGAAGTTTGGCAAGACGACAAAATGGTCGGCGGACTTTATGGCATTGATTTAGGACATATTTTCTGTGGGGAAAGCATGTTCAGTTTGGTAAGTAATGCATCAAAATTCGCTTTCATTCAGTTGGCTGAGGAACTTCATCAAAAAAACTATGGTCTTATTGATTGCCAACTTTATACCGAACATTTAGCAAGTCTAGGAGCAGAGGAGATTCCTAGAGCGGAATTCATTAAAATTTTAAATGGCACCTAATTAATCCATTAATCGCAACGCTTCACGGCGACTCAGGTTCGCCAAATCGTTGTTCTCTGCAAATTCCCTCACCCATTTAGGATTCGTTCTACTATATTCCCTTAATGCCCACCCGATAGCTTTGTTGATGAAAAATTCCTTGGACCCCAATAGTTTTTGAATGATGTATTGTAGCCTTTGGGTATCCATTTTGACCTTGCTTTTCAATTGATATAGCACACAGCATCGTTGTAACCAGATATTCCCCGAAGCCAACCAACGGTCAATGTAGCTGTCCAATTGCTCGGGGAAACGAATGAAATACGCGCCAATTAAATTAACAGCTATATAATCCACAGTATCCCACCAAGATTTATGGGTTACCATACACTCTAAAAGAGCAATATCATTTTCATCAAATTGTTGGGTGTATTTGAATACCAGTTCCTGGGCAATAAATTGATACTCTCGTTGAGGTTTATACCATAAGGCTTTTACGATTTCATCCAATTCAGATTTTGGGGGCAAAAAGGATTTAGCTAAAAATGGTTTTTGGATTTCTCGGCGTAATGGGGTTTTTATACCCCAAAACTCGAACTGATTGCGCATATAGGCCTTTTGGGCTGCTGCAATTTTGGTATTTGCGTTGCGCTTGAGTTCAAGGTCCAAAGTATGTAAGAATTCATTCATTTTATGGCATCATTTTCAGTATAAAACATGGTCATGGTTTATGGGTAAGGCTTGCCGTTTGCGTATGGGGATTCCAGCTGCTGTGAACCAAAAATCATATTCAGTATTCTTCTTATCATTCTTGCCGATTACGATGAGCTTGTATTCATTGCTCGGGAGCAAGAGATTTTGGAAGGTATTTGTTAATACATCTTCAGCATTTTTGGCATTGGTCACTGGGTACTGTTGAAAAATCCGCTTGATTCTGGATTTCTCAAAAGAATTGGATAAGTGTGCTTTTATTTTTTGGAACGTTTCTTCTGGAATATCTATTTCGTTAACCAGAAACCCTGATTTTTTTAATTTTCCATTATCATCAAAGGATAATGAATAATGTAATCGGTCCATTTTAAATTTAAGGATGTAGGTGGTTTCTAGGCTATCTACCTCTTTGTAATAGCGCATTTTGTTTGTCTTGATGCCATTGAACATCGTGCCCAAATCCACTGTGGGAAACTGGGATTTTCTGATGCGATGTTCCCTTTCAATATGTTGTGGGAAACAAACAGGACCCATAAAGAGCAGTATTATAAAAAACCTAAACTTCATCATATCTAAAACAATTGACCTCATGATCATTGACCATTCCTGTGGCCTGCATATGGGCATATACTACGGTACTGCCTACGAATTTGAAGCCTCTCTTCTTAAGGTCTTTGCTAATGGTGTCAGATAAAGTCGTATTAGCAGGACCTTCTTTGTAGTTCAAAATGACATTTTTAATGGGTTGACCATCAACAAAGTCCCAAATATATGAACTGAAACTTCCGAATTCTTGTTGAATCCTAAGAAACGCCTGTGCATTGCTTACGGTGGCCCTTACCTTTAATTTATTTCGGATAATCCCTTCATCCTGCAACAAAGCAGCAATCTTTTTTTCCGAATATTTTGAAATCTTTATGTAGTCAAAACCATCAAAGGCCTTTCTAAAATTTTCCCGTTTACGAAGAATGGTAATCCAACTTAAACCGGCTTGGAAGGTTTCCAGAATTAGAAATTCAAATAAAGTAGCATCATCCTTGACCGGGACGCCCCATTCCTTGTCGTGATAGGCTTCATAAAGCGGATTGCCGAGGCACCAGCCACATCTGCGTTTTTGCATGGGTAGTTTTGTTTGATTTAAAGATAATGCTATCTTCTAAAATGTCTGAACAATGTACAAATAAAGCGGCATGCCTAGTGTAATATTAAACGGAAAAGTGAAAGCCAGGGCCATAGGAAGATATAAACTTGGATTGGCTTTTGGAGCTGCGATACGCATTGCCGCAGGTACGGCAATGTAGGAGGCGCTAGCGGCCTAAATCGCAAAAAGAAACCGATTTCCAACACTGTCGGTAAAAATTGAACTCGTTACAGCTACTAAGCATCCGTTTATTAAAGGAATGAGAATTGCAAATAAGAGGGCGAACCATCCTTTCTTTACGAAATCATTGAGTTTTTTCCCACTAGTAATTCCCATATCCAATAAGAATACCGCTAAAAATCCTTTGAAAATATCTGTGGTGAAGGGTTCAATACCTCTAGCTTGTTGATCGCTTGCTAAAAATCCGATAACCAGGCTGCCCAGTATGAGCAGTACACTTCCGTTGGTCATTGAATGGTGTAAAACCTCTTTTAGTTTTACTTTGTCCTTCTTACTTTTTTGAAAATATGACATGAGTAAAACGCCAATGATGATCGATGGTGCTTCCATCAACGCCATAACGGCGACCATATGGCCACCGAAATCGATTTGTTCGATTTCCAAAAAAGAGACTGCAGTTACAAAGGTTACGGCACTGACCGATCCATAGGCCGCTGCAATGGCCCCAGAATTTTCTACGTTAAACTTTCGTCGTAAAATAAAGTAGGTATAGATTGGGATGAAAAGGGCAAGAAAGACCCCAAAGAGCAACGACCAGAGTATTTCCATATCTAAGCTGCTATGTGAAAGCTCCAATCCACCTTTAAAACCAATGGAGAACATCAGGTAGAGCGAGATAAATTTTGATGAATTAGGCGGAATTTCGAGATCGCTTTTCACCTGAACTGCGATGATACCAAGAAAGAAAAACAGTAAAGCAGGGTTGGTCAGGTTATCTATTAATAAATGCAGATCCATTTAGTGTGTTCGATTTTGGTTACGGCCAAGCGGGCCATGGAGTTATAAACCAATTTTTAAAGTCTTTTTATTGAACAGGAATTTTGCTAAAAAAAAGGGGAACGGCTTTAAGACCGTTCCCCCAGATTGCGTATGAGCAATACAAGAGATATGATTCCTGTGGCCGGCAGTAGCCGGTCGAGAAAAATATGGTCGTTCAGTATCGAAAGTAAAATAAATACAGCTAAAACTACAAGTGCTATAATGGAAAGCTGTTTGCTGAGCTGTACCGCAATTTGTTGTTTGTTTGTAGACATAATTATAGATTCAGATGTTAGGGAATTTTATAGGTTCGTGCTTATGATGGATTGGCGATAATAATTTCCAAGTTGCCCTTGATCTGCAATTTGAGTCCCTGTTGTCTGATTTGAGAGAAAAATTCTTTCGCAACAACTTTTTCATTTTCCAACTCTGCAATGCGTCCGGTATCGAAGGTTGTCTTGGTGTTGCAGTCTCCTTCCAACATCGAAAGGCGTTGTAGCTTATGAAAGTTTATTTTTTCATCCAATAAGGCCTGTACTACAAAAGAGGCCTCTGACGCCGTAAATTCACCGTCTACCAATCGAATGTTCTGTTTTCTTTTTTTTACTACTTCCAATTCTGCTGTTTTCATGACATTGTTTTTATAAGATTACTATTTAGTTTGTCTTTAAATGACAGTGCAAAGTTCAATACAATTATTCATTAATTTTTATTTATATTTTTTATTTAAAACATAAATATATTTTATGATTAGTTTTCATGGTTATATTTATTTATGCTGATGCACTGTAATTCAATATTTTAAAATCAAGGACACTACGAGAAAGCATTGGTTTTAATTAATTTAATTTCGATGGTACTATCAATTTTTAGTTCGTAACCCTGATTTCTAGCTTTCAATATTAAATCTTTGGCTAGGCTTTTTGCTTCTTTAAGCGCTTTAATACGTTGTTCTGAATGGATAACATCATCATTCGAAAGCTCTGCAATATTCAAAAGTTGCAGGTTGTGAAACTTGATCTTGTCGGTTATAAAAGAGAATAGTACATGAGCGGCCTCGACAGGTGAGAATGTGCCTGCTACGAGTTGGATGCTTTGTGTTTTTTCGTCCATAGTATTAGGATTATAAAATAGTATTAGGATTACAAAATGGAATTGTTATTTTTTAATGGGCGTGAAATCAAAAGACATAATAGCATTAAACCGTAAACCAAGGACACTGGTGTAGAATATTCCTCATGATGATTCAAAAAAATCAAACAACCTACTTTAAGCAGTATTCCAAAAGCTATATAGAATTTTAGTATTGAAGGTATCATATCATTTGGTACTTGAATTAATTACACTTGTATTGTCCTTGAACCAACGAGAAGCTGGGTTTTGTATCAATAACATAAAGATTTTCGGTCTTTATGACATCAATACCGAATGCGCGGCCCAAAACCCTCGGGTATGTTTTCCAAGCCAACTGATTTGTTATGTTCGTACCTAACAGGATGCAACCAATCTAGTAAGGTATTCTCTTGTGGAAACTTCGTATCGTTCAGGGCAAGCAATCGATCTAAACGTTTTTGTGGTTTGTGGCTTTCCGTTGCGTTATGATGTAATCCTGATAAAGATAAAGTGCTGAGATATTTAGGCTGGGCATTGACCACTTTGTCATTTGTCATAAAGTGTGTTGTCATCGCTTCGACCAATAGTTCCTCTACATAGATTTCAACAGTTATAAATAGTTCGATGGTGCCCTCTAGGGTTTCTGTTATATCAATTTCATTTTTTAGGCTGGATTCCATATCAAAACCTATCGAAAATTCGATGTTATAATGCTCTTTTTGATGCGGTCCCCGAATTTGTGCGAGTACTATGGTTGGAAGTAATAAAAGTGCTATTATTGTTTTCATAATCTGCAGATTTTAAATGAATGTTCTATTTGTTTTTATAAATTTACGACGCAAAAAGCATAAATTTTTATTTATCTTTATTATATAAAACATAAAAAAAATTAATGAACTATACCTTGCACCAACTCCAAATATTTTTGAAAATAGCTCAAAATCAGAGTATTACAAAGGCTTCGGAAGAAATGCACCTTACACAGCCTGCAGTATCGATACAACTTAAGAATTTTCAGGATCAGTTTTCGATTCCGCTGACGGAAGTTGTTGGCAGAAAACTATTCATAACCGATTTCGGAAAGGAAATAGCTGAGGCCGCAGAAAAGATCTTGAACGAAGTTTATGCGATCAATTACAAAACCTTGGCGTATCAAGGCGAGCTTTCAGGCCGACTTAAAATATCGGTTGTCTCTACTGGAAAGTATGTGATGCCGTACTTTTTATCCGACTTCATGAAACGAAACCCTGGCGTAGATCTCATTATGGACGTGACCAACAAAACAAGGGTTGTGGAAACACTTGAATTAAACGAAGTTGATTTTGCATTGGTTTCGGTACTTCCCAAAAAACTTAAGGTAGACAGGGTAGAACTAATGCAAAATAAACTCTTCTTTGTAGGCGGTAACCAATTGAAGTTTAAAAAGGGCCCAAGTAAAAAAACCTTATTCGAAGACCTGCCCTTAATCTATCGTGAACAGGGATCGGCAACCAGAAATGCTATGGAGAGCTTTATTTCGAAGAATAAGTATCCTGTTAGAAAAAAAATCGAGCTAACTTCCAATGAGGCGGTCAAACAGGCTGTGGTTTCAGGCTTGGGCTATTCCATTATGCCCTTGATCGGAATAAAAAATGAAGTGATTAACAAAGATCTGCAGATTATTCCCGTCAAAGGGCTTCCAATAAACACGACCTGGAATTTGATTTGGCTCAAATCAAAAAAACTATCACCAGCAGCCATGGCCTATCTCGATTTTATTAAAAGGAAAAAAGAAGGTATTATCAATGAAAAGTTCACTTGGATAAATTCTTATTGATTAGACTTGCATGGTTTGCTCCGATAGGGCTTCAGCCCGTTCGGGATCCATATAAACTATGGGTAGGCAATACAGACTTGGCATTTTTTTCGAGTCTCCATATCTTTCAGTAAGAAGATTGTAAATACTATTGAATAGTAATGACTTGGTCTTGCCTATGATTAAGGTGTACAGGGTACTTTTGAGTTCTCCTGTTCCGGGGTCTTTTATAAAACCCTTTTTTTGTGATAACATAGCGTTGAACAAAAGCTTATTTTCCAATAATTCATCGATGATTTCCATGGCCTGTGCTCGTCTTTGGGTGATAATATGAACCAGTATGATAACAGTTTGGGTTTAGCTTATTCTTTTGCGAAGTGGCTTAAATTTTGTTTAGTCGTTTTAGGGATAGTATGAAATCGACCGTATCGGTATCTGCATAAATACCGTAACCACTCGTCAAATAGCCCTTGCTACCATCGATACACTGGATCAAGAATAATATAGATCCATCACCTGGATCGTTCATGCCTTCATGTCGGCAATATTCGACCAGAACGCATTCATCACGACCATATTTTTTTAAAGTGTTTCTACAATGCACTTTTTCATTCCTAAAATAGAATTCCATCGTATAGCCTTCTTTTCGGGCTGCCTCGATGTCTTGGGTCATGGTGTTACTTTGCGATAATATCATTTTTTTGAATTTAGCATCAAAAAACACCGGCCGGGGCTCCTATACTCCTAGCGAAACAAACATAGGCGGACCGGTGTTAAGAGAACATAATTAACACTAGCCATTATTCATTGCCGGCAATCAAGCCTTATCTTTTGGTTCTAACATTTTCAATTCGCCCTTTTCCAGCGCCTTTTTGATGTCGGAGGTTACTGTAGGCCAGAACCGGAAAAAGTTGCGTCCGTCTTTTCGTTTGAGGATTACGGTGGTTTTGCCATTTAGGGTTGAGACCTCTTCAACGATGACTTTTCGACCTTGTAGATTATAAAAATTGGCGATAGCCCCTTTTTTAATAATGATATTTTTTCTGGGAAAATCAATATGCTGATAGCTCGATGCTGATACTTGGCCAAGAGTCAGCACGGTACCTTTTTCGACGATATCGAAATTTTCTTGTGCAATCAAGGATATTGTCATACAGATATATACGATGAATAATACTGCTTTTTTCATTACTGTAAAATTTATGGTTCATATTTTAGTTTAGGTTTTCTTGTCCTTTTGTTATTCAAATAGTTCATAGCCCTTAATTTTATTTTCAGGATGGATAATTGGTATTAGCCTAGCGCTTATGGTAGGAAATAGGTTGAATATGTCGCGTCCATCTTCCCTGCGGAGAACAACGTTTTGGACTCCATCGGCACCTATAACCAAACTGTCTACAATAAGTTTGCTGCCAAAAATATTGAAGTAATTGTTCATACCGTCCAAATCGTTTAATCCTCCCATGACAACAGTTGCGGTTTCATTAGGGAGTTTTAATTGGCCACTTGTGCCATCATTATTTTCTACATATTGGTAGGTGTCCAACCGCAAACGGAATAACTCTTGTGCCTCTAGATGAAAACAACAACTCGCGAATACGATAAATAAAAACAAATTCTTCATTGTTATAGTTTTAAATCCTTTTCATAAGGTTGTTGTAGGGTAAATATAATAATCCAAGACGATATTATTAGTGCTACAATCGTTAAATAAAAGTTAAACTATTAATATATGATAGTAATACTATTATATTTGTTGACATAATAAGTATAAGGTTATGGAACGATTGTTACAATCTGTTAAAATCAACATCAACGAAAAGATATACGTCAAAGACCCAGAATCCTCAGCTTTGGGAAAACGTATTGTTGAGGAAAGCATCCTTTTGATCCATGAGATGGGTTTTGAGAGTTTTACATTCAAAAAATTGGGAACGAAGATCGCCTCCAATGAGAGTTCTATATACCGTTATTTTGAGAATAAACATAAGATGTTATTGTACTTAACTTCCTGGTATTGGGGATGGTTGGAGTATCAATTGGTTTTTGCTACCAATAGTATAGGTGACCCAACTGAGAAACTAAAAAAAGCTATTGCAATAGTAACGAAAAGCACAAAGGAGGATTCCGCTTTTTCACATATAAACGAGGTAATCCTAAATAAAATAGTAATCAATGAGTATTCCAAATCATATCTAACAAAAGAAGTCGATACTGAAAATAAGGAAGGTTATTTTGTCATTTACAAACGATTGGTTAATCGAATTAGTGATATGATACGCTCTATTGATATTGATTATGCATACCCCTCAAGTCTTGCAAGCACTATTTTGGAAGGGTCTTTACATCAATACTTTCTTAAAGACCATTTTCCTTCGTTGACTGATTGTCATGTTAGTAATAGTCCAACAGATTATTTTTTAAACCTTGTTTTCACATCACTTAAATCATAGACAGAATGACCAAAACTATTATGACCTCTTGGCAGCGGTTAATGGGCTTGTTGCGCTTGGATAAAAGGGATATTTACCAGGTTTTTTATTATGCCATATTTGCAGGAGTTGTTAATCTTTCGTTGCCATTAGGTATTCAGGCGATTATCAATTTGATCCAAGGAGCTCAGATAAGTACTTCTTGGATTGTTCTTGTGGTTTTGGTAACTATTGGTGTCGCTTTTGTTGGAATATTGCAATTGATGCAGATACGTATCATTGAAAATGTACAACAGAAGATATTTACGCGATCTTCTTTTGAGTTTGCCTATCGGTTTCCCAAAATACGCATGAGTCAATTACGCAATTTTTATCCGCCTGAATTAGCCAATCGTTTTTTTGATACCCTTACGGTTCAAAAAGGGCTTTCCAAGATATTGATTGATTTTCCAGCGGCATTATTACAGATTATTCTTGGCCTATTATTACTCTCATTCTATCACCCGTTTTTCATTATTTATGGAATCTTATTGTTACTGCTTATTTATGTGGTTTTCAAATTTACGGCTCAAAAAGGTCTGGATACAAGTTTAGACGAGTCCAAAAGCAAGTACAAAGTGGCCCATTGGCTACAGGAAGTGGCAAGATCAATCATTAGCTTTAAACTTTCTGGCAAAACAACACATGCCGTGGATAAAAACGATGAGCTGGTCACTGAATACCTTGAGGCCCGTGAAGGTCATTTTAATATTTTGGTGTTGCAGTATATACAGATGATTGGTTTCAAGGTATTGGTAACTGCTGGTCTACTTTTAATTGGCGGATTATTGGTGTTGAATCAGGAAATGAACATTGGGCAGTTTGTTGCAGCTGAAATTATTATTCTTTTGGTCATTAGTTCGGTCGAAAAATTGATTTTGGGACTTGAAACTTTTTATGATCTGTTGACTTCATTGGAAAAATTGGGTCAAGTTGTTGATAAGGAACTAGAGCCTCAAGATGGTGAAATATCTTTTCAAGAAGATCAAGGGTTTCACGTTGAGTTGGATGGTGTATCTTATCTTGTCCCGGACCGGGATAAGAAGATTATTGACAATGTCAGTTTAAAGATTACGCCTAATTGCAAAATTCTTTTGAATGGCAGTAGTGGCTCAGGCAAGTCCACCCTATTGCGAATAATCGCAGGAATTATAGAGCCTGATTCAGGAGGCGTATATATAAACGATAGTGCTCTTAAAGGAATGAACCTGAACTATTACCGTTCCCATCTAGGGCAATCCTTACCTGAGGAATCTCCTTTTGAAGGTACTATTCTGAACAATATTACTTTTGGGGATAAAACCATTTCCCAAGAGCAGGTATACTGGGCCTTAAAAAATGTAGGCCTAACGGAATTCATTAAAGAACAGCCACAGGGGTTAAAAACCATGCTCTACCCTGAGGGAAAACAAATTCCCTACACTATTTCCAAAAAAATTGTTCTCGCAAGGAGCATTGTACGAAAGCCCAAACTACTTATTCTAAAAGACCCCTTAGATCAGTTTGACAAAAACGAAGCGCTTAAGATCATAGATTTTCTTAGTAATCCAGAAAATGGCTGGGCTTTACTCGTTGTAAGTGAAAATATGCTTTGGGCTGACCGCTGCACACGAATTATTACGATGGAAAAAGGGAAAATAATCAACGAAAATAAAAAGTAGAATGCTTAATATTTCTCATAACAAATTAAACCGAAAGGTTTCCTTGGAAAGATTTGCCTCTGCCCAAAAAGTATTTCATCAAAGGCATTATAAGCACTTTAATCGCTTTTTACTGGGCTTTGCGTTGGTAGGTTTCATCATACTTTTTCTGCCGTGGACACAAAATATAAGCGGAAAGGGGTACTTGACAACTTTAAAACCAGATCAGCGCCCTCAAACGATTCAATCCCCAATTCCAGGGAGAATTGAAGAATGGTATGTTCAGGAAGGGGATTATGCTAAAAAAGGAGATACTATTCTTTTTATCTCTGAAGTTAAGAACGAGTATTTCGATCCTAGATTGGTAGAAAGAACAGGTCAGCAAATCAAGGCGAAAACCGCTTCTGTTACCTCTTATGAAGGCAAGGTAAAAGCATTGGGCAATCAGATTTCTGCTTTGTCAAATGAGCGTGGACTGAAATTGGAACAAGCAAAGAACAAATTATTGCAGGCAAATCTGAAGGTGCAAAGTGACAGTATCGACCTTGAGGCGGCGAAGACAAATATTAGGATCGCTCAAAGACAATACGACCGGGTGGTTCAATTGCAATTGGAAGGTTTGAAAGCCATCACCGATGTTGAGGAAAAGCGACTTAAACTGCAGGAGACTCAGGCAAAACTGATATCTCAAGAAAATAAACTGCTTGCCACCAAAAACGAGGTAATCAATGCCCAAGTTGAAATTAGTCGGGTGCAAAGTGAGTATATCAACAAGATCTCAAAAGCAGAAAGTGATAGGTTCAGCGCACAATCGGGCCAATTTGATTCTGAAGCTCAGGTGACCAAGCTAGAAAATGAGTTCACTAACTATGAGATGCGAAATGAAATGTACTACATACGGGCACCTCAAAATGGATTTATCAACAAGGCCATACAAGGCGGAATCGGCCAAACGTTCAAAGAGGGCGAAGCGCTCCTAGGAATTATGCCAGCCGATATCGATATGGCTGTTGAGACTTTTGTCGAGCCCCTCGATTTGCCATTGCTTCATTTGGGCGAAAAAGTGCGTATTCAGTTTGATGGTTGGCCCGCTATCGTTTTCAGTGGATGGCCCAATGTGTCTTATGGCACATATGGTGGAGAGGTAGTTGCCATCGAAACCTTTATCAGTGACAACGGCAAGTATAGGGTGTTGCTTTCTCCTGACCCAGACGACCACGAGTGGCCAAAAGATATTCGCGTTGGCTCAGGTGCAAACACAATTGCACTACTCGAAGATGTGCCAATCTGGTATGAGCTATGGAGACAATTGAATGGTTTTCCACCTAATTATTATCAACCGGAGGGTGCACAAGCAAAACCTGTAAAAAAGTAAGATGCGCAAGTACATTACATATATATTGTTGTTGATCACCTTCTCAATGATGGGTCAGGTACAAGATTCGCTTGTACTACGATTTAACGAGTACCTGGGCTATGTGAAACGTTACCACCCTATTGCCAAGCAGGCAGAACTTACGCTAGGTATCGGTCAGGCGAATTTAATGAAGGCCAGAGGTGGATTCGACCCTAAAATCGAGGTGGACTATGACCGGAAAGAGTTTAAAGGAAGCGAGTACTATGACCGTTTGAACGCCGCTTTTAAGATTCCGACTTGGTATGGGATTGAACTAAAAGGCACGTTCGAGCAGAATGATGGAGAATTCTTGAATCCGGCTGAGTCGGTTCCTTCGGATGGTTTGTACAGTGCTGGCGTTTCAATGTCATTGGGCCAAGGTCTCTGGATTAATGACCGCATGGCCACACTGAAGCAAGCAAAATACTTTAAGGCGCAGACAATGGTGGATCGCGATCTTTTAGTTAACCAAATTCTGTACGATGCGGCCCTGGCTTATTTCGACTGGTTGCGTGCCTTTAACGAGGCTACAATATATCAGAACTTTTTGAACAATGCAGATATTCGTTTTGAGGGAATCAAAAGTAGGGCAGCGTCTGGCGATATTGCGGCTATCGACACCGTAGAGGCTAAAATTGCCTTGCAAAATAGGGCATTAAGCCTAGAGCAGGCCAAAGTGAAGCTGATGAGGCGCTCTTTGGAACTTTCCAATTTTCTATGGATGAATGATAATATTCCTGTAGAATTACAACCGAATGTGATTCCGGATGTTGATATAGGCGGAGAGATAGACACTACTTTGGAAATCCTTGGGAAGCCCTTAGACAGTTTCACCATTGAAAACCATCCTAAGTTATTATCCCTAGGATATAAAATAGAGGGATTACGGGTCGAGAAAAATTTAAAAGCGAATAAACTGCTGCCCAAAATAGACTTGGAGTATAATTTTTTAACAGAAACGCCAGAATTTATCAATGCTTTTAATACCCAAGAATATAAAGGAGGCCTTACATTTCAATTGCCCCTGTTTTTGCGCAAGGAGCGCGGAGATTTAAAATTGGCCAAATTCAAACTTCGCGACGCTCAATTCGATTTGGATAATGCCCAAATTGAATTGAAAAACAAAATTGTGTCCCTTTATCGGGAGCTGGAATCTTTTGAAACCCAGAATGTGCTCATTGACGATATTGTTCTAAATTACAACATATTGTTATCTGGCGAAGAGCGTAAATTCAGTTTTGGGGAAAGTTCGTTGTTTCTCATCAATTCACGTGAAAGCAAATTGATAGACGCCGAATTGAAGCAAATCGAAGTACAAAATAAGTTCTACACGGCCAAGGCAAAATTGTTCAATAGTCTTGCCGTAAACCCTCAAAACCTTTAGTTATTTTATATGTGCTTCAATGAATACACAGGAAAACTTGCCTCATATTAGTGATTTATTTCAGGTGCTTTTGGGAAAATTAAATATACTGCGAACTTTCCAAGCTATATGATACATAAGGAATGATTAAGAAAACGGTATTGTAAGTTTATATATGAATTTACTACGAATGTCACCTATGTTACCAACGAATTGAAGTTTCAGTGGTAATTTTGAATTTTTAATTGATTTATTATGGCAACAACAGTTTTGAAAAGAATGGAAAAGCCTGCTAAAGAGGTGGTTCAAAAGGGAATATCAAAGGCAATGACCTATCAGGATTACAGAAGATTAGTCGATAATTTATCGGCTGAAAGCAGGTCAACAGGCCCTGAGCAATCCGAGGTTTTGACCAACTATACCCTATTGAATCAAAGGCGAATGAAACGATTGGACAAAACACTAAAAATAAGTGATGCATCGGTCAAAAAGATCAAGGACTTTGACAAAAAAGTTACTTGGTTGGTATTGACTGAAAGTTGGTGTGGTGATGCTGCCCAAACCATGCCGATGATGAATAAGGTGGCCGAGCATAACGATAATATTTCCTTTAAGGTAATCTTGCGCGATGAAAACTTGGATGTCATGAACCGTTTCTTGACCAATAATACCATGAGTATTCCAAAATTGGTAATGGTTGAAGACGCTACAGGAGAAATATTGCGTGATTGGGGATCAAGACCTAAAACCGCCACCCAAATGGTAATCGATTACAAAAATGAACATGGTACGCTTACACCAGAATTCAAGGAAGAATTGCAGGTTTGGTATAATAAGGACAAAGGACAAAGTACGTTAAGCGACCTTATGGAGTTACTTGCTTTGGAATAAGTAGGTAATCGTTCCTTTTTGCGATGCTCTCGCAGAAGTGTTGAACTTGGCTTTTAGGGCGTATGTAATCGCATTTTCTACCAAGCAACCATTCGATGTCCCTGAACTTTTTCCATTGAAATCGGCTTCAGTAACATTGCCCAAAGCATCTACAGTGATGTTGATGACTACCTTACCACCTTCAATGCAAGTATAAATTGGCGGGGGCAATTTATAATTGTTTCTACCCACAAGGGAATAGGAAACAGACGTTTTTCTGGCTGCCAAGTTATTGGTTCGCTCTTCTTTTTGGGCTTCACGCTCCCCAAGCATTTGCTTTTTGTCTTCCCTTAGTTTAGCCAATTCCTTAACCTTTGCAGCATAGGCAGAATCTTCACTGCTATAATCTGAAATCTCATCAGCATCATTAGCGGCTTTTTCCTCGAGAATTTCCTCAAGAGTCTTTAAGGGTTCAGGATCGCCATAGCTGGGTTTAGCAGTTTCGTTGTACGCGACATGACTTTTTATAGGGTCTTGCTTCTGCAATTCCTCTAACAACTTTTCCTCTTCCTTGATTAATTCTTCGAGTAGTTCCTCATCCAGAATCAATTCAACCACGTATTCATCTTCCGCTTGTTGTCCGCCAAGATGAATATTATACAAACCCAACACCATAATAGACATGGAGAAGAATGTAATAAGCAACGATAATTGTTGGCGGTTGAGGCTCATAATGCTATAACCACTTTTTTAATTAAATATTTTAATTTTTCGCTAAATAGGGTAAAGTCCCTAAATTATTCGGAATTTGTCCCATTTCCAAGTAATATTTCCTCAAAAACATTAGGATCCAGCGCTTTATTTACGTTGAAATCACCTATTTTGGTTCTTCTTAGGGCAGATAAATGGCCTCCAGATTGCAGTGCTTTTCCAAAATCATGTGCCAAGGATCTAATATAAGTACCTTTGCTACAGACCACTCTGAATTCAATTTCTGGTAAGCTTACATTGATGATGTCGAACTCCGAAATCGTTATCAATCGTTTTTTTATTTCAACCTCTCGGCCTTCTCGGGCATATTCGTAAAGTCGTTTTCCATCTTTTTTTAAAGCCGAATACACCGGGGGAACCTGCTCAATATTTCCAATAAAAGTAGCTGTGGTTTCGCGAATCTGTTGTTCAGTAAGATGGCCTATGGCAAAGGTCTCATTTATTTCAGTTTCCAAATCAAAAGAGGGCGTAGTTGCTCCAAGGGTGATAGTGCCAGTATATTCTTTCGCTTGTCCCTGTAGCTCATTTATCTTTTTAGTGAATTTACCTGTGCATATAAGCAAAAGCCCAGTAGCCAAGGGGTCTAAAGTTCCTGCATGGCCAATTTTGAACTTTTTAAGCTGGAATTTCTTTCGAATGCTCCATTTAAGTTTGTTCACCGCCTGAAACGAAGACCAACCTAGGGGTTTGTCAATTAGCAGTAGTTGACCGTCTAAAAAATCTTCTTTGGATAATGAATTCATTTCAATGGATTCTTTGTATTTCCCCCTTTAAAGGATATGGGCCTTTACCCCCAAAAACTGTACCCAATAGCGATAAGTCCTACTACTAAACAGTATATGGCAAAGTAAGAAAGCTTGCTCTTTTTAACTATTTGGATCATCCAGGTACATGCTGCCAACCCAGCTACAAAAGCTGCGATAAAACCAGCACCCATGGCAAAGATATTCTCGCTTTCAAGGCTCAAATCACCGCTAAAGATATCCTTACCCATTTTGCCGATAATCAATGGTACAACCATTAAGAATGAAAATCGGGCGGCTTTGGTCTTGTCTACACCTAATAATACGGAAGTTGATATTGTTGCCCCGGATCTTGAGATACCCGGTAGAATGGCAATTGCCTGGGAGACACCAACGATAAATGCATTTCCAAAAGTAACTTTTTTATGGGTGTCCTTCGCTCTATCAGCAAAATAGAGAAGAACCGCTGTAATCAATAGCATGAAACCAACAAAACGTATATCACCGTCAAAAAAGGCTTCCAATTGCTCTTCGAATATTAACCCAACCAATGTTGCGGGAACCATTGACAAAATAATTTTTAGGGAGAATAGGGTTTCCTCATTATTCTTAAACTGAAAAAGGCCACGTATAATTTCCCAAACATCCTTCCTAAATACAACAAGAGTACTTAAAGCGGTTGCAAAATGAAGTACTACCGTAAACAATAGGCTTTCTTCAGGGATAGAGTTGTCTCCCAATATAGCTTTGCCCAGTTCTAAATGTCCACTGGATGATACAGGAAGAAATTCTGTGAGCCCTTGGATAATACCAAGGATAATGGCGTCTATGGTCTCCAATTAGTTACGCTTCTTATGGGGATTCAACAAAATGGCATAAACTTCAATGCCTAGACCTATTAACACCAATGTTGGAGCTAAGCGTATTCGACGAAAATTATAGATTTCCTCATTAAAAACATTTGGGTCATCACCTCCACCACCGCTCATTAGTATAAATCCTAAAGCGATAAAGGCAATGCCAAGAAACATAAAAAGATAATTCTTCTTCTGGAATATAAATTCTGGCTTAGCCGCTCGCTCGCTCGAATTGTTTTGCTTTTTACCCATATCGCAAATTTAATGAAGTCCGACCTATTTTTTTTATTTATGCGAGAATTTATGCTTTTATTATCTATTCGCGATTTTTTTATCAATAGCAACGGATTGGGCTAAAGACAAAAATGCGGATTAAAATGGACACTTGGTCGGAAATATCAAAAACAGGATATAATTCAATAGTACAGCTCGTCTGTCCTAAGATTCAAAAAGCGTTGCGTTGCAAAATAAGTACTTATCAATGAAATCAAGACCCCTAAAACGAAGACGCCAATAAAAAGTAGGATCAATATGGTGCTATCTTGGAAAAGATTGAGTTCAGGGAAATTGCTGTCCAAATAAAGTAATGCACCACCCAGTGACAGAAGAGCAATTACGGCACCTAACATTCCTAGTTTAATATTGGTCCATAAAAAAGGCCTACGAATAAAGATTTTTGTAGCTCCCACCATCTGCATTGTTTTGATTATAAATCGTTTTGAGTAAATAGACAAGCGTATAGAACTATTGATCAACAATACAGCAATAAAAGTAAAAATGGCACTTGCCACTAGAATCCAAAAACTAATTTTCTTAACATTATCACTTAGAAGTCCAACCAAAGGCTTGTCATAACTTACTTCATCAACATAATTCTTTTTCGATATTTCAGTGGCTATTCCCTCAATTTGTTCTGGGGAAACAAAGTCGGCATTCAACTGAACGTCTATCGAATTTTTAAGTGGATTATACCCAAGAAAGTCAATGAAATTCTCTCCAATTTCCTCACTGTGTTGTTCAGCAGCTTCTTCTTTGGAAACATAGGTAGCCATTTTGGTATACTCGGCCATGGCCAAACTTTTTTGCAATTGGTCTACCTCCACTTCTTTTGCGTTTTCCTTTAAAAAAACCGATATAGTAATCTGTTCCTTAAAATGGTCTGCCATTTTTTTGGTATTCAACACCAATAACCCTAAAATTCCAAGTAGAAAAAGGACCAATCCAATGCTTAATACCACTGAGAAGTAGGAAGAAATCAGCTTTCGTTTTTGGTAACGTTCATAAGATTTGCTCATAGGTAGTACACTTCAATATGTAAAAATAGGAAAGTAAATTGAATAAACTTATTTTTGCGCGGTATAGATAAGAAAGCGAAAAAATGCAATACAATTTCAACGAAATTGAAGCCAAATGGCAAAAATATTGGGCTGAAAACCAAACGTTCAAAGCAGAGAACGACTCCGATAAGGAAAAGTTTTATGTATTGGATATGTTCCCTTATCCTTCAGGGGCGGGCTTACATGTTGGGCATCCCTTAGGCTATATTGCCAGTGATATCTATGCACGCTACAAAAGACATAAAGGGTTCAATGTTTTGCATCCTATGGGGTACGATTCTTTTGGACTACCTGCAGAGCAATATGCTATTCAAACAGGACAACATCCAGCAATCACCACAGAAACCAATATCAATAGATATCGCGAACAATTGGATAAAATTGGTTTCTCTTTCGATTGGAGTCGTGAGGTGCGGACTTCTAGTCCGAACTACTATAAATGGACACAATGGATTTT
>JBATIW010000246.1:0-5410 GCA_049668005.1 Maribacter sp. | reverse complement strand
TTAAGGGGTTTGAACAATTTTAGGATGGCAAAATACATTCGGGTAAAATAGATCGAAACAAAGGCCGTTCCCACACCCAAAATTATGTAGAAAAAGGTGTCCTTAATTTTAAAACTTTCCTCCAAACTAAAGTCAAAAAGAACCTCATTCCCTAAAAAGAAATAGGAAGTGAGCACACCTGAAATGGAGGCCAATAGGAGTGGAAGCATCGAAATCATTGTCAAATCCAAACTGAATACTTCTACGGCAAATATGATTGCGGCAATAGGGGATTGAAATATGGAAGCAATGGCACCAGCCGAGGCACATGCTATCAATAAGGACCTAGTCTTGGCATTTACATGAAATAATTTCCCCAAATTTGAGCTTATTGCCGAACCTGATGCAACAGCAGGTCCTAAAAGTCCTACCGATCCCCCAAAACCGACGGTAAGCGGAGCCGTTATCAAAGGAGTATATATTTTTTTAAAGGGAATCATCCCTTTTCTTTTTGATAATGCAAAAAGTATTGATGAAATGGCGTGCTGCAATTTTTCCTTGTGCACAAACTTAACGTACAAATAAACCAAAGTGAGGCCAATGATAGGTAAGATAAAGTGAAGTTCGTTGCCAGAGAAAACAATTCCTTTTTCTAGTAAGGACTCGATAAAATAAGTAATGTTCTTTAGGGTAACAGCGGCCAACCCGGCTAATAGACCAACCACAACACTCATAATGTACGTAAAGGTCTTATTCGAGATATGTTTATATCTCCATTTTAAGAACCGTGTAAAGTATGTGTTTTTTTGGTTTGGCATTTGTTGAATGATATCTAAAAGTATTAAAAAATCCCGCGGTTATGCGGGATTTATTTTTAAGACTGTATATCAAGTTTTAAATTTAGCTCTTTCAATTGTTCATCGTCCAAAGGAGCAGGTGCATCTATCATTACATCACGGCCACTATTATTTTTGGGAAAGGCTATAAAATCCCGAATAGTTTCCTGTCCTCCTAAAATTGAAACCAAACGATCCAAACCAAAAGCGATTCCACCGTGGGGTGGAGCCCCATATTGAAAGGCATCCATTAAAAAGCCAAATTGGGCTTTCGCCTCTTCTGGGGAAAAGCCCAGGTGTTTCAACATCGTACTTTGAATTTCCTTGTCATGAATTCTAATAGAACCACCTCCTATTTCATTGCCATTCAACACCAAATCGTAGGCATTGGCTTTTACTTTGCCCGGTTCGGTTTCCAAGAGTTCCATTTGTCCTGGTTTTGGAGAGGTAAATGGGTGGTGCATAGCATGGTAATGCCCTGTTTCCTCATCGAGTTCCAATAAAGGAAAATCAACTACCCAAAGTGGGGCGAATTCATCGTTCTTTCTTAGATCAAGTCGTTCTGCCAGCTCCATGCGCAAGGCACTTAATTGCGCCCTGGTCTTATTTGAATCCCCGGATAATATACAGATCAGGTCACCTGCTTTTGCAGCTGTGGCTTTTGCCCAACTGGAAAGATCTTCTTGGTCGTAAAACTTATCGACCGATGATTTAAAAGTGCCATCTTCGTTACATTTTACATAAACCATTCCTTTTGCCCCTACCTGAGGTCTGCGTACCCAATCAACTAATGCATCGATTTCTTTTCTGGTATAGGTAGCACCACCAGGAACCGCTATTCCAACCACTAATTCGGCAGTATTGAATACGTTGAAATCTTTATGTTGGGCAATGGCGTTCAACGCACCAAATTCCATCCCAAAACGAATATCGGGTTTGTCGTTGCCGTATTTGGCCATAGCCTCATCGAAGGTCATTCTTGGGAACTTAGCTGTTTCAACACCTTTGATCTCTTTTAAAAGATGACGCGTTAAACCTTCAAAGGCATTTAGAATGTCTTCTTGTTCAACAAAGGCCATTTCACAATCTATCTGCGTAAATTCAGGTTGTCTGTCTGCGCGAAGATCCTCATCCCTAAAACACTTTACAATCTGAAAGTATTTATCCATTCCCCCAACCATTAATAGTTGTTTAAAGGTCTGCGGAGATTGGGGTAAGGCGTAAAATTGCCCTTCGTTCATCCTACTAGGCACCACAAAATCCCTGGCGCCTTCAGGTGTAGACTTTATTAAATACGGAGTTTCAACCTCAATGAAGCCATGGTTAGAGAGATACGTCCTGACCTCCATGGTCACTTTGCTCCTAAAAATCAGATTTTCCTTGACTGGATTTCTTCTAATATCGAGATAACGATATTTCATTCGTATGTCCTCACCACCATCAGTTTGGTCTTCTATAGTGAATGGAGGTGTTTTAGATTCATTGAGTACATTCAGTTGTTCAACGAGTACCTCAATATTCCCAGTTGCCATATTAGGATTTTTTGAGGCTCTTTCTATTACTTTGCCTTTCACCTGAATGACATACTCACGACCTAAGCTCCTAGCTTGCTCAAAAAGGTCTTTTGAACTTCTTTCCTCATCAAAAACAAGTTGTGTAATTCCGTAGCGATCACGGAGATCTACCCAAAATACAAATCCTTTGTCCCTGGTTTTCTGTACCCAACCAGATAGGGTTACCTCATTATTAATGTGTGATTCTGTTAATTCACCACAAGTATGACTTCTGTACATGAATTGTATTTTACAATGAAAGGGCAAATTTAAGAAGTATTAGCAAGTATTGCCTCAAATAAAAGAAGACATTCCCTTAATTTTAAGGGAATGTCTTCTTTTATGAACGTTTATCCCATAATTAGGCCGCTTTTTCCAATTTTTGTGCAGCATTTAGATTGTTGCCCTTTTGGCGCCATCGTTTTAGCCTAATCTTAAAGCGATATACAATATTGAATAAAACGGGCACAATAATCAATGTGAGAAAGGTCGCAACAATTAGTCCATAAATAACGGTCCATGCGAGAGGTCCCCAAAAAATAACATTGTCACCACCAACGTATATTTTTGGATTAAACTCAGTGAACAATGAAAAGAAATCAATATTTAAACCAATGGCAAGAGGTATAAGCCCTAAAACGGTTGTGATTGCAGTTAGTAATACCGGGCGTAATCTTGCTTTACCACCTCTTACTATAGATTCGGTCACCTCTTCTTTAGATAATAATTCACCATCTTGAATACCCAGTGCCAACATTTTACGATCTATAAGAATCTGGGTATAATCCAAAAGAACCACCCCATTATTCACAACTATCCCTGCCAGTGATATAATTCCCATCATGGTCATCATGATCACGAAGGGCTTACCGGTTATCATTAATCCGCCAAATACCCCAATAAAACTAAGGAAGATGGCAATCATAATGATAATGGGTTTGGATATTCCACTGAATTGGAAAATCAGAATCAACATAATTAATCCAAGGCCGGTGAAAAAGGCCCCAACTAGAAAATTTTGCTGTTTGTTCTGCTCTTCAATTTGGCCGGTATAATCAATTTTAATACCGTCGGGAAGGTTCTTGAACTCTTTCATTTCTTCCTGAATTTGATCTACGATCAAAGCTGCATTTCCACCAGGTTTTAAGCCCGAGTAAACTGTTACCACCCGTTCATTGGCACGATGTTTAATTGCGCTGAATGAAGAGGCATTGCGTTGTGAGGCCACCGATGAAACGGGAATTTCCTTGATTTTGCCGCTCGCTTGGTCCCTAAATATGATATTTTGATTGAATAGGGCGCTCTTATTGTAGCGTAAATCTTCATTGAAACGAATATTAATGTCATAATCCTCACCATATTTTTTATAGACACCTGCTTTTTCACCAAATAATGATCGTCTTAATTGATTGCCAACTTGACCCACAGAAACGCCCAATTCACCCGCTTTTTGTCGATCAACAACTACCTGCATCGAAGGCTTATCTTTGTTGACATCGATTTTTAATTCCTCAATTCCTTCAATATTTTTACTATTGATGAAATTGCGCATATTTTCTGCGGTATTGATCAGTTCATCATAATCCTTACCCTTCAATTCAACATTTATGGCATAACCTGCCGGGGGGCCGTTCGCATCTTTTTCGACAGATATAGCCACCCCGGGATAAATGCCAATCAAGGCATTTTGTATATTTTGTCGAAGTTCTTCAGTATCCCTACCCCCTCTATATTTGTATTCTTTCATGGAAACGGTAATCTTTCCACGATGTGGCATTTCTGCGGCAGAACCTCCATCTGTAAATGGGTTTCCAGCTCCTTCACCCACTTGGGATACGGCGGATTCAACCAGAAAGTTAAAATCACCTTTTTTGTATTTATCCTCATTAATTACCGAATAAACCCGTTTTTCAATAGCATTTGTGAGCTCATTGGTTTTTTCTATGGATGTCCCTTGAGGATACTCGATATATGTATATATCTCATTGGGAGTATTGTCTGGGAAGAATTCAACTTTTGTTCTTCCGCTTCCCAATGACATGCCAAATAGCATAAATGTACCGATAAGCAATAAAACAGTAATTCCGAAGTACCAATAAACATTTCCTCCCCTAAGTGCCTGCTTCAATTGTTTTTCGTACCAATTTTCAAAACGCACCATAACGTTCCTTTGAAAGCGAACAGCGGATTTTTTAATGATGAACTTGTACAACCAAAACATTCCGGCAGTTAGTATCATTAAGGTCCCAAAACCGCGAACAGCCCCTCCAAATATTAGGATGAACAAGCCAAACCCTCCTAAAATAATGCTTATCCGTATCAATTGTTTAAGCGTCAATTCCTTTTCGCCGATTTCCATAAATCGTGAAACTAACATTGAGTTCATGAAAATTGCCACAAACAAGGAAGAACCCAACACAACAGATAGCGTGATAGGGAAATAAATCATGAACTGACCAAAAATCCCTGGCCATAGACCTAGTGGCACAAAAGCCGCAACTGTTGTAGCTGTGGAAATAATGATAGGGAAGGCTATCTCGCCGATGCCTTTTTTAGTGGCTTCTATACGTGACATGCCCTCTTGTTCCATTAAGCGGTACACGTTCTCAACCACTACAATGCCATTATCAACCAACATACCCAGCCCCATGATCATACCAAAAAGAATCATGGTATTCAAGGTATAGCCCATCGAGGATAGGATCATAAATGACATAAACATTGACATAGGAATGGCAAACCCAACGAACAGGGCATTTCTGAATCCCAAAAAGAACATTAATACCGTTACTACCAGCAGAATACCAAATATGATATTGTTTACAAGGTCATCTACTTGATTCAATGTTCTTGTAGAGGAGTCATTGGCAATAGTAAGCTTTAAATCTGCAGGATAATAATTCGCCCTAGCCTCATTAACAATTTCCTTAATCTGATCGGCTGCTGAAATTGCATTACGACCTGCCCGTTTTTTAATATCGAGCATGACAACGCTCTCACCAAATTCTCTGGCATAGGTGGTTTTGTCCTCTTCCTCAAATG
>JBATIW010000245.1:0-4422 GCA_049668005.1 Maribacter sp. | reverse complement strand
GTTTCATTTCATCCAGTTATGTGGACCCTAAGGGTTTTGAAAACCTTTGGGGTCTTTGGCCTAAATCATTCTAATAAATAATCTTCGAATTTGGTATTCAGATAATCCGACTTAATTTTATGTGCTGCCATGAAATTTTCAATATCCTCAAATAATTTCAAAATATAGGACTTGGAAATAACTGTTTCTGTTTCGACAATATACGCATGATATGAAGAATGTGGGTAATTCTCAAAATTGTCTATTATACGATGATGTTGCGCATTTGTATGGATATATAATATTAATCTCTTCAGATAATCTTCATTCTCGATTTTAATCCTTGAAAACTTTCTTTTGAACAGACTTCCACTTCTAAGATACGCCTTGTTTATCGCTTTGGCATAGGCATTGAAAAAATTAGAGAAAGTCTGTGAACATACTTTTTCCGAAATTTCTTCATTAATCCTTAGTAAAAAATGAAAATGATTTGGTAGAAGACAGTAAGCGTAAGTCTCAGTTATAGGTACTATATACTTTTTAAAGAGGTTAAGAAAATAGTCATAGTTTTTTTCTTCGAAAAAGATATTTTCCCTGTTGTTCCCTTGATTGTAAATATGATAGTAGTAACCAGGTTCTAATTTTTCATACTTCATACTGGTTGTTTTTCAGACCACAAAGGTTTTAAAAACCTTTGGGGTCTTCCTTCCTATTTTAAATAATCTTTTGCCTTTTCGAGGGCCGCTGCTATCCCATCTGGGCTTTTACCCCCTGCGGTTGCAAAGAATGGCTGTCCGCCGCCACCGCCCTGAATATATTTACCCAATTCACGGATAATAGTCCCTGCATTCAAATTCCTTTCTGCTACCAATTCCTTGGATATATAACAGGAGAGCAATGCTTTTCCGTTTTGGGCTGTCCCGAACAACAAGAAGAGATTGTTTTTGGTGTTTCCCATTTCAAAGGAAAGGTCTTTTATTCCCGCCGCATCCAAATCAACCTTTTTAGCCAAGAATTGAATTCCATTTATTTCTTCAAGCTCACGCAAAAGTTCTCCTTTTAAGTTTTTGGCCTTATCCTTTGATAAAGTCTCAACTTCTTTTTTCAATTTCGCATTTTCAGTCTGCAAAGCTTGCACTGCTTTTATCGGATCTTGTGCATTGTTCAATAACTCCTTGATTTCCGACAGACTTCTATTATTCTCAAAATAAAAATCTTTAACAGCATCAGAAGTAATGGCTTCTATCCTGCGTATTCCCGCCGCAACCGCACCTTCGGATTTGATCTTGAAATGCCAAATGTCCCCCGTATTTTTCACATGGGTTCCACCACATAATTCAATAGATTGTCCAAAGCGGATTGTACGCACAGCATCACCATATTTTTCACCAAATAAGGCCATTGCGCCCTCTTTCAAGGCCTCCTCCATGGGTACACTTCTATTTTCCTGTAATGGCAATTGACCATCGATTCTGGCATTGACCAAATTTTCAACGGCTTGGAGCTCTTCAACTTTTAACTTAGCGAAGTGCGAAAAATCAAATCTGAGATACTTGGAATGTACTGCCGACCCTTTTTGTTCAACATGGGGCCCCAAAACTTCGCGTAACGCCTGATGCAATAAATGCGTTGCTGTATGGTTCGCCTCCGTTCTTTGGCGTTTTTTCTTATCAACTACCGCCTTTAAGGTTTCTGAAGGGCTTTTAGGTAAGTTTTTGGAAAAATGAACAATCTCGTTATTTTCCTTCTTGGTATCCAAGATATATATTACATCGCCATCTTGTGCTTCCAAATAACCTTTATCCCCAACTTGACCTCCTCCTTCGGGGTAAAATGGGGTTTTGTTGAATACCATCTGGTATTGTTCCCCTTCTTTATTTGAAGTTACTTTTCTGTACTTGACAATTTTCACATTTGCCTCCAATGCATCATAACCCACAAATTCCTGTTCCGAATCCGTAGCAATAACCTCCCAGTCTTCTTTGGATACCTCTGATGCTGACCTAGAACGATCTTTCTGTTCCTGCATAGCTTCATGAAATCCTTTTTCGTCAAGCCTATACCCTTTTTCTTCTAGGATCAATGCTGTTAAGTCAATAGGGAATCCGTAGGTGTCATAGAGCTCGAAAGCCTTACGCCCTCTCACTTCTTTTCCTTTGGTTTTACTGACAACGTTGTCCAATAACACCAAACCTTGCTCCAAAGTCCTTAGAAAGGAATGCTCTTCTTCTTTGACCACATTCTCAATCAACTGGTGCTGATCTTGTAATTCTGGAAAAGCATGGCCCATAGTTTCAGTCAAAACCTTTACCAATCGGTACATGAAAGGTTCTTTAGTGTTCAGGAAGGTGAATCCATAGCGAATAGCCCTTCTAAGAATCCGCCGTATAACATATCCAGCTCCCGTATTACTGGGCAATTGTCCATCTGCTATCGAAAATGAAACTGCACGAATATGATCTGCAATCACGCGAATAGCAATGTCGGTTTCTTCGCTATTGCCATACTTGGATTGGGTGATTATCTCTATTTGCTTAATAAGCGGTGTAAATACATCTGTGTCATAATTAGATTGAACGCCTTGCAGAACCATGCACAAACGTTCGAAACCCATTCCAGTATCCACATGCTTTTCCGGCAAGGACTCAAGCTTACCATCAGCCTTACGATTGTATTGCATGAAAACAAGGTTCCATATCTCAACGACAAGCGGATGGTCTTGGTTTACCAAAGTAGCTCCTGGAATTTTGGCCTTTTCTTCCGCTGAACGGATATCCACATGAATTTCAGAACAAGGTCCGCATGGTCCTTGATCGCCCATTTCCCAGAAATTATCGTTCTTATTGCCCAAAATGATTCGGTCCTTTGACACTATGGAACTCCATAAATCATAAGCTTCATTGTCCATTTCAAGATTGTCGGCATCACTGCTACCTTTAAAGACAGACACATAAAGACTGTCCTTGTCGATCTTCAATCTATCGGTCAATAATTCCCATGCCCACTCAATGGCCTCCTTCTTAAAATAATCACCAAAACTCCAATTGCCCAACATCTCGAACATAGTGTGGTGATAGGTATCCTTACCCACCTCTTCCAAATCATTATGCTTGCCACTTACCCGTAAACATTTTTGGGTGTCGGCTACCCTAAGGTTTTTAGCATCACTATTACCCAAAAAGAACTCCTTGAATTGGTTCATTCCGGCATTGGTGAACATCAACGTAGGGTCATCTTTGATGACCATTGGCGCAGAGGATACAATCTTGTGATTCTTTTCCTTAAAGAAGTTTAAAAATTGGGTCCTGATTTCCTGGGAATTCATCTAAATTGGTAAGGTTTTATTAATTTTAACAAATTGTGCAAAACAATTTTTATATTTGTTTGTTATGTTAAAACGAAAGCACAAAAATAGGATAAAATCCATTCATGTCTAAAGTAAAATATTATTACGATCCGGACACACTTTCATACCGGAAGATAGAGCCAAAAAAATCCAAGCGTTACCGCAACATTGCTTTCTTCTTTTTGGGATCTTTTCTTTTTGGGCTACTTTCCTTAATCTTATTGTTGAATACGAACTTAATAAATACCCCAAGGGAATTGTCGCTTCAGCGCGAGGTGAGGAATTTTGAATTACAGTTTGAGCTTCTCGATAAGAAAATGGAGCAAATTGAAGATGTATTGGCCAATGTAGAAGATCGGGACAACAATATTTATAGATTGTATTTTGAGGCCAACCCTATTCCTGAAGAGCAGCGCAGAGCAGGCTTTGGTGGTATAAACCGTTATAAGTCACTTGAAGGTTTCAATAATTCTGAAATGGTGATTGCCACAACCAAACGCTTAGACATCATTAAAAAACAAATTACAATACAATCCAAATCCTTGGATGAGATTACCAAATTGGCAGAGGAAAAAGAAAAACTCCTTTTAGCCATACCTGCCATACAACCTCTTAATAATGAAAATTTAACCAGAATGGCATCCGGTTATGGTTGGCGTTCAGACCCATTTACAAAGGCTCGAAAAAAACATTGGGGCATGGACTTCACTGCGCCTAAGGGCACACCGATTTACGCCTCTGGGGATGGAAAGATCACGCGAGCCGACAATAACGCCTCAGGTTATGGCAAACATATTCGTATTGACCACGGCTATGGTTATTTGAGTCTTTATGCGCATTTAAGCAAGTATAACGTAAAAAGAGGACAACGAGTAAAACGTGGGGATTTAATAGGTTTTGTGGGCAATACTGGTCGCTCAGAAGCTCCTCATCTACACTATGAGGTTTGGAAAGATAAAGATAGGATCAATCCGATAAATTTCTATTACGGCAGTTTGACTCCTGAGGAATTTGAAAATATGTTGAAATACTCCAATCAAGAAAACCAATCCCTGGATTAATGCATGTAGAATTACCTGAAAAACGATATTATGGTA
>JBATIW010000244.1:0-3491 GCA_049668005.1 Maribacter sp. | reverse complement strand
GTATCACTCAAGGTGTGTCGCGTGCCAAAATTGGTCAATTTTGTGATATCGGCTTCGATACGGTCCGCAGAGACTGCATTGATGATATCATAGATTCTGCTATCGGTTTGGGAACATAAAAAGATAGGGATGAATAGTAATAACGGGAGGAGTATTTTTTTCATTTTCAAGTGATGTAATAAATTTAGTTTTAGATGATTGTATTAACGAACGAACGTAACCTTTGCAATTTTACCATTTTCTATTTCATATATAGCAACTGCATTGTAATTAATTCCATTTATGGTGAGAAATTCCTCATCAATGACTTTGTTGCCGATTACGATACGGTTTTTGATTTCACAATTTAGATCAGGGGTTGATTCAAAAAAGCTGCCATAGCTTTCCCGCATTTTATCCTTACCCTCAAAACGAGGCTTATTCGGAAAATCAAACACTTTGATATCATCTGTATATGTGTTGACAAAGGCTTCAATATTCCTTGAATTGTAGGCATCCAACTGTTCCTGCACCACTTTTTCAGCATCGGTATTTAGTGATTTCCTGTGAATGAAAGTCATGCTCTTAATATTTCCGTTGGTTACCTCATAAATTGCGACTAGTTGATGGTTTTTACCGGAAACAGAGACTAATTCCTCATCAATGACCGTATTTCCGATAACAATCAGGTTTGTAACCTTAACCTTTGTATCTGGATTATGGGTAAAATATTTTTTATAGCTAGCCTTCATATTGGATTTACCCACATATGAAGTGTCGTTTGGAAAGTTTTGCACCAGGACATTTTTCGTATAACAGGAGACAAAGGCGTCAAGGTCACCCCTATTAAAGGCCTCAACTTGTTTTTGAACTATATTTTCCGGGGATTCCTCGGCTACTAGAACCAATTTTGTATTGACATCATTAATAGCAAGTCTACTGATCTTGTTAATATTTTTATCTGTAAAGCTTGCCAGTTCCTGCCAATTATTGTCGGTTTCGGAATTGAACTTTAAGATGGTTTTGCCGTAACCAGTAAGAACGGTTCCATCATTCATCCAACAAATATCATCAGATTTATCGGTGAGTGTTATGATTTTTTTGGTTTCCCCACTTAGGGGATTTAATGACATAAGGATGGATGTTTTGTCACCATGCATTACGAAACTCACTAAATTGGTATTTGGGATTTTGTGAAGTGATCTCCCCACTTTTTTATAAACGGTTTTAGTTGTGTTTTTCTTTGGATCAACAATGACCAGGTCCATCCTAGTATCGACTAAAACAGTGGTGACCAAAATTTCTGGCGAAAACCAAACATGATACCCTACTTTAAGATCTTTTAGAAGTTTTTTTCTATTCCCATTTCCAATATCATACTCATATAAACGCTGTAATCCATTGGTGTCTAAACGAATGGCTGAAATTGAATTTTTATTGGGGATTTTTGTGGGCGAATATTCGCTTGCGCCGGGTGTATTGGATATCCAATCAATTGCACCTGATTTTATATGATATAAGGCGATATCAGTTTGTCCGTTTCGAGTCGATGAAAACAGAATGTCTTCATCATCGTAAAACGAGGGTTGATTGTCATATCCCTCATTGTGGCTAATATTCAATGGGTTATCGAATTCGAGCTTCCCATCATTAATCCCTACTAAAAATAGATCGGTATTGGTTTGACAAAATATGAACTGGTATGCTAGGAGGGTTCCTGTAGCAATTATATATTTCATTTTTTGGAAGATAATATCTAATTATTGGATTTTCAATCAGTAAATCGTTTTAGCAAGTCACGAACATATTTTATGCTCTCAATATAATACTTGGCTGAGGTCTTTTGTATTCCTACTTTTACCGTTACGGTACTTTCCGGTAGCTCCTGAAACATAAATTCGTCTGTCCAATCATCACCAATGGCAAAGACGAAATCATAATCATCTTCTCCCAACACGCGCACTGTAGCGCGTCCTTTATTCACATTACTGCTTTTTATCTCCATTACCTTATTCCCATTTAACACGCTTAGATCGTCGTTGGCAATTAAACTGGTTAAAACGGTATTGAGTTCATTTGCTCTAAGATCTCCAAAATCAGGATCAGTTTTACGGTAATGCCACGCCAGGGAATAATTTTTTTCCTCAATAAAACTGCCTGGTGTCCTATCTTCAAAGGACTCAAGTACGGGGCGTATTTTTTCCATCCAGTCGTTTTTTACATTTTCGAGCATTCTAAAATCTTCCCCGTTTTTAGATATCCACACCCCATGTTCAACAATCATGTTATATTTTTTTGGTAAAAACCATTTGGCAAAGGTGTCTTTGTCACGACCGCTGACGAGATATAATTCGGTATTTTCGAGCTCGTTCAAGGCATCTAAAAGTTGATAGAGTTCTTTATCGGGTCCGGCCTTTTGTGGATCAACGTGAAAACCGGATAGCGTGCCATCATAATCCAAGAACAATAATCGTTTTTTAGCTTTGGAAAAATCCTCCAATACAGCACTCAATCGATGCTCGGTCAGCCTTTTGGAAACGTTTCCGGCTTCCCTGTCTTTTTGCGCTTGTAGCGAGGACATAAAATCATTGGCCCACTGTTCTACATTGTATCTGGCCAACCTTTTTTGTAAATGGGCGTTCCGCTCTTGTTGCTCTTCTTTGGGCATATTTATAGCTTGATAAAGCGCATCTGCAATCTGTTCAAAATTGTTCGGATTTATCAATAATGATTCGTTCATTTCATTGGCAGAACCAGCCATTTCGCTCAGTATCAAAACTCCGGTTTTATCCGTTCTTGTAGCAATATATTCCTTGGCTACAAGATTCATTCCGTCCCGTAATGGGGTAAGCCAAGCAATATCGCTAGATGTATAAAGGTCTATCAGGTTTTCAAAAGGTACAGAACGATAGAAATACCAAATGGGTGTCCAACTCACGGTTGAAAAGTCCCCATTGATCCGACCTACCAATTCATCAATTTCTTTTTTCAACAATTGATATTGAGGAACCTTGGATCGCGAGGGAACTGCCAAGATAATCAAGCGCACTTTTTCTTTGTACTGTGGATATTTATTTAAAAAGTATTCAAAGGCATTCAATCGCTTGGCGATTCCTTTTGAATAATCCAAACGGTCAATCGAAAGAATCAACTTCGCATCAGGTGTAGATTCTTTATGGCTATTAAGACGCTGTTGTAAATCTGATTGTTGGTCAGCTGTATTTTTTTCATGCTCTTTGGCAGCTTCACTGAATTTTTTATAATCGATTCCCATTGGGAATGAGTCGACCTTGATAATCCTATTGTCCAAATATATATCGTTGAAACTTACTTCCAACCCTAATAATCTACGGACAGAACTTAGAAAGTGTCGCTCATAATCATAGATGTGAAATCCTATTAAATCCGAGCCCAAAAGACCTTCCAACACCTCTTTCCGCCACGGCAAGGTCCTAAAGATCTCAAAAGAAGGAAAAGGAATATGCAAAAAGAAGCCGATGGATATATTAGGG
>JBATIW010000243.1:0-4152 GCA_049668005.1 Maribacter sp. | reverse complement strand
CTCCAGAACACTTTCGTTATTTGCTTGGTCATCCAAATAGCTTTTAATTTCTTTAGCAACCTGCGCTTTTCCAGGCTCTTCCAAGAACCATACAATGATGGTGTCATCACCTAGTCCATTTTGACCAAAACCTTTAACGTTAAAAGAACAACCACCAGGCCGTTGATATTTCGCAAGACTCACCTCGGTTTCAGGGATATTTAGCACCTTGGCCACTTCGGCCACATCCATGTCGCATTCATAATTGACCAAAAGTGAACTGTAATCTGCACTGGGTAGTGCTTCGCTTGTAGTTTCCTTTTTAGAAACTTCCTTGGTTTCTTTTTGGGCTTCATTCTTTTTAGTCTCTCCACAGGAGATAAAAAGGGCTAGGAAGAGGATACTGCTAACTAATTTTTGCATGGGAAATGGTTTTATTGATTTGTGGTTTTTATGTTATTTAATCGTGTCTTTTTTTGTTTTGAGCAGGAGTTGTTGGGTCATTGTGGTTTGCAAGGAGTCCTTGCCTTGGGCATCCAAGGCCTGGGAATAACGCTGATAGGCGTCCCTTAAATCTTGTTTATCGGCCTCGGGCATATCGCTTTTGTTCACCAGATCCAGATAATTGTTGACCTCGCCGTTCCCGCCGGTCAGTTCTTCGCCAAAAATGTCGCCTAGGCCAGCTGCCCCCAGGTCTAGAAAGTTGTTGGTGACTTCGGTCTTGGGTTTGGGGTCGGTTTGTGCTGCAGCTATTGCAAATGAACCCAGGACAGCAATAAGTAGTATTCCTTTTTTGATTTTCATGAGTGCTGTATTTTGGTGTTTAACTATTGTATGTTTTTGTTGAATGTGGTCTTTTTGATGAGCTTGTTCTTATGCATGATTTTAAGCACATAAGCACCATTATCCAAATGATTGATATTCAAGTAGATTTGTCTTTTTGGGATACCAGTCAAGGTCCCACCCAAGCTAAATTGCTTCTTCTTCATTCAATGTTTGAACTATAAGACATGTCGACTACATCTTCATTCATTTACGAATATAGCAGGGTGTTTTCTAATAAGGTATGAGGTATGTAACAAGTGCTATAAAATATGTAACACGCTCGGTATAGCTTATAAATATTAGGGGTTAATGGAATTAGGAAGCCTTTTTGATGAATTCAGAGGGGGTGCAATTATAGGTTTCCCTAAAACATTTGGTAAAATAAGCATGGTCGTTAAAACCAACAGCATATCCGACCTCGGAAATATTGATTTGCGACTGTTTTAATAAATGGGTAGCAAGTTTCAATCTTTGAGATTTAACAAATTCAGAGGTTGTCAAACCAGTCAATGCTTTCAATTTACGATGCAATTGCATACGGCTCATATGTAAAGCCTTGCTGAAGGCTTCCGAATTAAAACTGGACTCAATCAATTTTTTATCTAAAACATGTTGTACTTTTTCCAAAAAGCGTTCGTCAACCGACGTTATCGCAATATCCTTGGGCTTTAGTATTACTTCTTGGCTATAGCGTAATTGCAGTTTTTTCCGGAGCGCAATAAGGCCATTTACCTTGGATAAAAGCAGCTTCTTGTTAAAAGGTTTGGTAATATAATCGTCTGCACCCACATTGAGACCTATTAGTTCATTATCATCGCCTGCCTTGGCCGTCAGCAATACAATGGGGATATGGCTACTGCGCTCATCTTCTTTAAGTGTTTTGGTGAGTTCAACACCATCTTTTATAGGCATCATTACATCCGAAACAATAAGATCTGGGATGTGTTCCAGCGCCAATTCAATACCTTCCGCACCATTTTTTGCTGTAATTACTTGAAAATCTGATTTGAAGGTATCCGATAACAGTACCCGTACATCGGTGTTGTCCTCAACTATTAAAAGTAAGGGCATGCCATTTTCAATGACCTGTTCACTTTCAGCATTGATCTTTGGGTTCAAGACCATAGACGGCACCTTCCGATGGGTTGAGGATGGTTTTTTTAGTACTGCATTTTTAAATTTGGCCTTATCGATACAAATCGACACATCGAACATGGTCCAATTATCCTTTACACTTTTTACGGAAATAGTTCCACCATGCAGTGCTGTCAATTCTTTAATCAAAGAAAGTCCAATGCCTACACCTTCATTTTGTTCGCTGGTTTGATGGAATCTATTAAAAATGCTCTCTATTTCGTTCTTGGTAAGCCCCTGCCCTGTATTCTGTACACTCAGTTTTAAAAAGTTATTTTCAATAGTGGCCTTTACTTTTATTAGACCTTTGGTTGGGGTGTACTTTATAGCATTACCAAGGAGGTTCACTACTATTTTTTCCAGGGCATCCCTGTCAAACCAAACTTCGGTTTCCTTATCCTTTATATCAATATCCAATGCTATCGCTTTTTGTTTGGCCAAATAGGAAAAGGAATCACTCCATGCAGATATCAGTTGGGTGATTTTTCCTTTTTCAAGATGCAATGTTCGGTTTCCACTATCTATTTTGGAAAAATCCAACAATTGATCCACAAGAGATAAAAGCCTTTCGGTATTTCTTGATGCCATTTCAAAATGGCTTCTTTTTTCAGGGGGTAAATCCGGTTCCTCCAAGGTCTCTTGAATAGGGGAGGAAATCAAGGTCAAGGGAGTGCGGAACTCATGCGTAATGTTGGTGAAGAAATTCGACTTTAAGGCATCTAACTCCCTTAGCTTAGTATGTGTTTTAGTGCGATTTCTAAAAAGGATAAAAAGAAATAGCCCGGCCAAGGCGGTCAATCCCAAACCTCCGATTAAAATATTTCGCTGACTTTTTTTCTGTTGCTCAATTAAATCTTTTTGAGAGGAGAGCAAAGCGATTTCCTGTTCTTTTTTTTCGGTTTGGTATTTTGCTTCAAGGTCTTTGGAATTACTTCTATTGAATTTTTCCAATAGATCTATTTGTAAATCATATGCTGCCTCATAATACATACTGGCCTCCCTAAAATTCCCTAATTGCTTATTACAAAAGGCTAGATCGCGAATACAACGGTGATAAAGTTGAGTACTATCTCTTTTTGCCTTTTGAAACAGGCTTTTAGACATTTCCAATTGATCTATAGCCATTTTATAGTCCTTCTTATCTTCCCTTAAAAAGTTTCCATAGTAATAAATTGCCTTGGCCTTTTCCAAGGTAAGGTCTTCGGCAGATAAGTAGCCGATCATATCTAAATAAGTTTTTTCTGCCCTGTTAAGGCTATCGACGCCTAAATAATAAGCAGACTTCATTAGCATGGTGCGAGCTACTTTAACATTGTTACCCTGTTTTTTAAAATAGGGTAGGGCCAGATTAATATACCGTATGGCCTCATCGAATTCCCGTATCATTTGATTAATATCGGCAAGCTGTATGTATGTTAAATGTTCGCTTTCCACATCATTTATTTCCTTGGCCATTTCCAAGGCTTCATACAATAGGCTATGGGCCATATTTGTAGTTTCATAAGTAAAGGATAATTTTGAGATTTCTGCCCTGCGCAGCATCGCGGCAATTGTAATAGAATTTTTAATACCAAGATCTTTGGATAAAGAATCTATTTTCAAAAAAAATGGAATGGCCTGAACGAAGTCCTGTTTTTCAAAGTGATTCTCTCCTTGGTCAAAATAATGACCAATAAGTGTATTTGTTTCCATGGATTGCATATCCTGTCCATAGGAACATGCATGGAACAACACCAGCAATAAAAGAATAAGGCACTTCATAGATAATATTGGTTAGCTGATTAAATATAGTAATATTTGATTTCAGCACCTTGTGGTTAATTGCTGTCAAAGTTGAATAATGCGATAACAAAAGCCGAGGCTTATGGCTCGGTTATTATATCTTCAATACGGTTAATTTACTCACAATCCTTTAACATATCTCCAATTCCCGAAAGTTTGGCCATTTTACATTCCAGGCTGTCCATTTCATTTTTCATGGCCTCGTATTCTGCACTGCATCGTTCCAATGCACTGCGTGAAGCAATAGCCGCAAGACGTTTGCATTCCAGTTCTTTTGTGGTCATTTGGCCAGCGAGCACAAACATTTCATCGCGGATTGCACGTTGGTCATTTAAAAAATCTGAGCCAGCACCCTCGCTTCTTCCAGAATCACTCATTAAATCGTACATAACATCTTGTTTTTCCTTTACCAACGCCTGCATTTGCCTTGTT
>JBATIW010000242.1:0-6225 GCA_049668005.1 Maribacter sp. | reverse complement strand
CTGCTATTCAATTCAATATTGGAATAATCCCGCAATAAACCTTAGAAAAACAATCCTTCTTTCATGACTTAAATCATTGGCCAATGATATCCCCTATGCTACCTTAGTTCCTGATTTTTACTACCGCTCTGAACATTAGGATATGAAACTAAAAAATCTCCTCGCTAACCTAATCGGGATGCTGATTTTAATACCGGTCCTTTTAGTGGAACAAATGGGCACTAATATAACACCATAATACTATGGCAAGAATCGAAATAAAGGGCTCCCCAGAAGAGTTGGAACGAATTGTTATATTCCTAAAAGCGAATAACATTCAATTTCATATTACCGCCGATTTTGGAAATCATTCCGTGGAAGATTTTCAGAAATACGAGGCGCTTATGCAGCAATATAACACCGAGGAATAACTACATATTTACTGCATAATCAATTCTAAAACCAGAGTACGCAATACCAATTTTTCCCCTATATTTAGAACTTAAATGCACTATTGCAGAGTTATATACAAGTTCGCTACAACCAAACTCCATATAAACCTCAAATTAAATGACAAAAAGAACTTTTATCCTTGGGCTGGTATTCATTTTAAGTACAATAACCTTTTCATCTTGTAAGACCAGCACCAATGTAATTGGGTCGACCCCAACGATTAATTCAAAAGCTTCGCTTAAAAAACCGTATCTGATCTTAATTTCCCTTGACGGCTTTCGCTGGGATTATGTGGAACGATTTAATCCCCCTCATTTAAGTGGTTTTATTGAAAATGGTGTAAAAGCCGAGTCGTTGATCCCTTCATTCCCTTCCAAAACATTTCCCAACCATTATACGATTGCAACAGGCATGTATCCGGATAAGCATGGCATATTGGGTAATTTATTCTATAGCAATGCCAAGGATGTAACCTATAGTATCGGAAACCGTGAAATGGTTGAGGATGGCACCTTTTATAAAGGAACACCTATATGGGTGCAGGCAGATAAAGCAGCTATGGTCTCTGCCAGTTATTTTTTTGTGGGCTCGGAAGCTAATATCCAGGGGATAAGACCTACCTATTATACTTCTTATGATGGCCAAATAAAAAATAATATTCGGGTCGCAGAAGTTTTAAAATGGTTGGCGTTGCCTGCGAAAGAACGACCACATATGATTACACTATATTTTTCCGATATGGATAATGTTGGACATAGCTATGGACCAAATAATGATGAGGTATTAAAAAAAGCATTGTTCAATTTAGATGGGCATTTGGGTAATTTGTTTAAAGGAGTTGAAGCAACGGGGCTACCCGTAAACATAATCATAGTTTCCGATCATGGTATGGCAGAACTATCAACCACGAAATTCATACCCTTAGAGGATATAGAAAATGACACCTTATTTTCTATAATAGACAATGGTGCCATTGTAAATGTTCACCCAAAAAAAGACGATCAAATCGACGCCATATTCCAGTATTTAAAACTGAAGGAAAATAATTTCAAAGTTTATAAAACAGAAGACACGCCAGGTTTTGAATATAGCCCCAAAAACAAGGACTGGGGTGCCATCCAAATAATACCGGATGTTGGGTATTATTTTTTACCTAGCCAAAAGATAGCAGCTAGAAAGAAAAATCCCAACACCACCATTGGGGTGCATGGTTATGATCCAAAATATAAAGACATGCATGGTATATTTTATGCCAATGGTCCAGCTTTTAAAAAAGGATACGTACTGCCTTCCATAAAGAATATTCATATCTATCCATTAATGTGCAAGATATTAGGGTTGGCGATTCCTGATACTATTGATGGAAAACTAAATGAAGTTGAAAGTGTCCTAAAAAATTAGGGGTGATAGTATTGGTGCATGCCTTGGAAACCATTGCCGAATCCTAAGTTGTACTATTTCACAAAAAAACCACTTCTGCCCTATAAAATACAAGCAGATATCATTGCCTTACGAATGCTATTTCACTAACTTGCAATGTCTTTTTTTGAGACTACAACTGGGTAAAAATTAAACTAATAAACCTATGAAGCGTAAAAATCAATCGTTTACAAAAAAAACCTTCGTGATGGCAATCACAGCGGTCTTTCTTTTCTCAATCAATTTTGGATGTAAAAATTCTGATAAGAAAGCGGCAGAAGCGGCAGAAGCAGAGGTAACTGCAGCTACAATGGAAACCACTCCTGATTTTCAGATCTCACTGGCCCAATGGTCCTTGCACAAAACTTTTTTCGGGGTTGAAACTATGGACTGGGGCAATTTTACCAAAACCCTGACCGAATCTCCCGATGATGTATTAAAGGGCAGGGATCCAATGGATTTTCCTGCAATGGCGGCTGATTATGGTATATATTCAATTGAATTGGTCAATACCTTTTATTTCTCAAAAGCCGATGATATGGACTATTGGACCGCGTTCAAAAAGAAATGTGATGCCGCCGGGGTAAGTGTGGGATTGATTATGTGCGATGCGCTTGGCAACCTTGGTGACGCCGATCCCGACAAACAATTGGCAGCGGTTGAAAACCATTATAAATGGGTAGATATTGCCAAATTCTTAGGGGCACATTCCATTCGCGTAAATGCTGCTGGTGAAGGCACTGCTGATGAAGTGGCAAAAAATGCCACGATCGGACTCACAAGCTTAGGCAAGTATGCCGCTTCAAAAGGCATCAATATAATTGTTGAAAATCACGGTGGTTATTCATCCAACGGCGAATGGCTTAGCGGGATGATGGGACAAATTGGTATGGACAATGTGGGCACACTTCCTGATTTTGGGAATTTCTGTATAGAACGTGGCCCTGATGGATGCCTAAATGAATATGATCGCTATAAGGGGATTGCTGAACTAATGCCTTATGCCAAAGGCGTAAGTGCAAAATCACATGAATTTGATGAAGCTGGGAACGAAGTGAATTCCGACTTTGGGAGAATCATGAAGATCGTAAAGGAATCCGGGTTCAAAGGCTATGTAGGCATTGAATATGAAGGCACGCAACTTTCCGAGGATGAGGGTATTAAAGCCACAAAGGCCCTTCTTGACAAAGTGATCAAGGAACTTTAAAAATTGGTTTCAAATAAACCACTATGCTTTTAAAATCCATAGTTCTGGTAAGGAATAATATTCCTTTTGAGCAAAGCTCAATCAATGACTGTTTGTCATTCCTGCGAAAGCAGGAATCTGTATAAGTAATATGGATTCCACATCAAGTGCGGAATGACAATATTGACCCAAAAAGTTATTTGATACTAAAGTAAACGTCATGAAAATACAGGGTATAAACCTTTAACTCATTAATAAAAACACAATTAAGTTTAGGAGGGACTCAAAAAAAGTCCCTCTTTTTTTTACCCATGACATCATCTGACTCAACGGCCAATATCTTATTAAAACTTGAATATAGTATACAATACAAATGCAATCAGTTGGTTTGAAATACCAGCAACAGATTACGAAAGGGCCAAAAAAATATATAACAACATCTTAGGCATTGAAATTTCGGATATGTACATACCTGAAGGAAAATAAGGGATGTTCCCGTATGCGAAGAATAATAATAGTGTTGAAAGCGGAATCATGCAAATAGCACTAAATTAATTCCGGCATTGTATCTTTGGACCAATAAAACAATCCTATGAACAAGGCCCTCGAACTTTTTAAATTACAAATTGGCAAGGATGCCTCCCATTCCCCTAGCCCATTAATGCAATGGCTGAACCCTATATTGATCACTGCCAATGCCGGTGAACTCGAATTCTCCTATGTAGTACGCGAAGAAATGACCAACCCTTTGGGCATTATACATGGTGGCACAACTGCAGCCATTATTGACGATGCGATAGGGGCTGCGGTTTTCTCATTGGGTGTTCCACATGTATACACCACAGTAAGCCTTTCCGTAGATTATTTTAGCCGTGCCCGGACGGGGGAAACCATTATTGCGCAGACCAAAATCATTAAAAAAGGCAAGCAGATCATCAATGGCGAATGTGAGATTTGGAATGCCGATAAAACCCGCATGATCGCCAAAGGCCACTCCAACCTCATTCAAACTAAAATAGAACTCTAGCTCTTATTTTTTGTCCCCCTTCAAGGATTGCCCCCCTTGGTTTAAGGTAAGGTTAACCACCTCACCGGTTTCATTTCTCCCAAAGACCAATTGGGCGGCCACCACCTTTAAAAAGAAGGTGTCTTCCGCTTCAGCGAACATCTCAAATTCCGACTGCCCGGTTGCTTGACCAAATATTTTACCTTCTTTCGTGCTCACTTTAATTACAAAGCCCGGTTGTAATTCATAACTACCTGAATAATCCTTCAAGGTAGCAGCAGCTATGGTTACAACCTCTTTTTCTGTTGCTGGTTTACGTGTTGTCTCCAACCCTTTGGATTTAGCTATTCGAGCCGCAAAATTCGCCACTTTTTTTCCATTTTCAATAGTGAACGCATAGGTAGTCAATCCGCCCTCAAAATGGAATTTGGTGGCAGAATCGGCATATAATTTCAATTTATCGCTTCCCTCCCGTTGGCTATAAAGTTGTCCATCTTCCAAAGTAATAGTCCGTAATACTTCATTATCAAACTCATAATTGCCAACCCATTTGTTCATCTCATCATTAGTAAGGGAAACACTCACATCTTCTATTGGATAGGGCTTACCTATTGCCAAAGCGGCCATTTTTACAGCAGGGTCTTGGGGCGAAATCCCATTGGTATTCGTCAGTAGAATTACATATACATTTTCAGAAGGCACATACACCCCTTGGGTAACATACCCGAAAATCCCGCCGCCATGCTCTATACTTTCTGTGCCATTTATTTCGCTCACCTGCCAGCCATACCCATAGTGGGTTGGCTTACCATTATTCAAGCTACCGCTAGTGAATGCCTTTGCCTTGCTTTCAGTTGAAATCAACGTATTGTTATGTACCGCTTTATGCCATAACAACATATCATCAACGCAGGACATTAATGAACCGGCGGCATAAGGTAGCGTCATACTTAGGTAATCCGCATTTTTGTACCCTCCTTCGATGGGCATATACCCACTGGCGCGTTTTTTAATTAAATTGGATTTACTCCCGTAGTACGAATTATTCATTTTTAAGGGAACAAAAATGTTATCGGAAATAAAATCAGCATAGGATTTTCCTGAAACTTCCTCAATAATATAACCTAAAACGATATACCCGGAATTGTTATAGTACCATTTCTCCCCTGGATCAAAATCCATGGGTTCATCTTGAAATACAGCTATGATTTCTTTTGGACTTTTATCGGTCCTTGCTGTTTCCCTAAAGTTAGGTAAGTCGGTATAACTCTTGATTCCAGAGGTATGGTTCAACAAATTATGAATAGTAATCTTTTTGCCATTCGTAGGATACTCGGGCAAATATTTTGTGATTTCATCATCCAAATTCAATTTGCCCTGTTCCATCAGCATTAAAATGGAAACTGCTGTGAATTGTTTGGTTATAGACCCCAATTCAAAAACATTTTCTGGTTTCATGGGAACATCTAGTTCAAGATTCGCCATCCCAAAGGCCTTGCGGTACAATATTTTTCCGTCTTTATAGACTAAAGCCGTGACACCTGGTTTGCCCACCATGTAATTATCTTGTAATAATGCATCAAATTGTTCATCTAAATTTTGAGCAAAAACCACAGTACAGGAATAGGCTGCAGCTATAAAAAATAATAAGGTCAATTTTTTCATACTATAGTGTATTTGTTTTTTGATTACCGATCCTAGTATAGGACGACCATGGAATCACTATTGTTACATCTTGAATACTATTTTTAAATTTTAATGGCCCGCACTCAACATCTAGCTGTACTTCCGAAAGGTGAATATTCCTGAGAAATCATTAAAAATACAACGCCATATTTTATAAGAACTAAAATAATATTGACCTAAAATAGACGTTCTACTACGAAGTAATCCTAATCTTACATGTTTTATAGTATTAAATAACAATAACTTAATGATAGCACCTAAAGACCATATTAACGAAATACAACGATTGGCGGCGTTGGACTCATATTCTATACTGGACACGCTTCCCGAAGAAGATTACGATAACCTTACTGCAATAGCTGCTGAAATTTGTGGCACACCCTTAAGCTTAGTAAGTCTATTGGATAATAAACGGCAATGGTTCAAATCACATCATGGCTTAAGTGCAACGGAAACACCTAAGGAATTTGCTTTTTGCGCGCACGCCATTAACGAC
>JBATIW010000241.1:0-8635 GCA_049668005.1 Maribacter sp. | reverse complement strand
CGGTTAGTTATCAGAGTATTAAAGCAGCTATAGCCAACCCTGTAAAAAGTCTGCGTACGGAATAATTATCAATCACAAAACAATCAATCATGATTCAAAACTATATAAAGATCGCTTGGCGAAATCTCTGGAAAAACAAAGGATATAGTGCATTGAATATTTTTGGGCTAGCTATCGGGATTACTTGTGCCGGCTTAATATTGCTTTGGGTGGAAGACGAAGTGAATTACGACAGTGTGTTCCCCAAACAAGACCAGGTACATTATGTACCTACAAACAATCGATTCGAAGGCGAATGGCGTACATTTTATCAATCTACACCAGGCCCCTTGGCAAGTGCGATGAAAAATGAAATTCCAGGCATTGTCGGTAGTGCCAGAACAACAGGGGAAAATATATTGTTTACGGTAGATGATAAAGGCATCAGCAAATTTGGACGATTCGTAGATCCCGATTTTTTGAATATGTTCAGTCTTTCTTTTGTTGAAGGAAATTTGGCAAATGCCTTTAAGGATTTTGATGCCATTGTTATTTCAAGAAAGTTGGCAACCCAGCTTTACGGCCAAGGCACCAGTGCTTTGGGTAAAGTAATAAGGGTCAATAATGATACAAATTATCGCATAACGGGAGTATTTGAAGATTTGCCCAGTAATGTATCCTTTGGCTTCAATTGGGTCGCCCCTTTTGAAAGGTACGCCGTTGGTAAAGATTGGATGAAAGAATACCGAAACGGCTTTGCCGATACGTTCGTAGAGCTTTCACCAGAGGCTGATTTTGAGACTGTGGATGCTAAGGTACAAAAGCTAATTCCTTCAAAAGTTGGAGAAGAAGACAGGTACGCCTTTCTACACCCCATGAAAGATTGGCATCTTCGATCCGGTTTTGAGAACGGAAAAAAAGTAGGTGGCCAAATTACGTATGTACGTTTATTTTCCCTGATAGCAATTATCATTTTACTCATTGCCTGTATCAACTTTATGAACCTTTCAACAGCGAGCAGCGAAAAAAGGGCCAAGGAAGTGGGGGTACGCAAGGTATTAGGTTCAGGTAAAAAAAGGTTGATTTCACAATTTATCGCTGAGGCGTTGATTACAGCTTCCTTAGCGGCTATAGTAAGTGTACTATTACTAATGGTATTGTTGCCCCAGTTCAATATCCTAATCGAAAAACAATTGGAACTTCGGCTTTTTAACCCCGTGCATTTGCTTTCACTTATAGGAATTACCTTAATATGTGGTCTTTTTGCAGGATGGTATCCCGCATTTTATCTATCCTCTTTCAAGCCAATAGAAGTAATCAAAGGAGTTAAGGCCAAAGAAGGGAGTGCCACTTTCATACGAAAGGGTCTGGTTGTAGCCCAATTTACGGTTTCTATAGTATTTATAATCAGCACCATTATCGTATACCAACAGGTTGAGCACGTGAAAAGTCGCGATATGGGATATGAGCTTGAGAATCTTATTCAACTTCCGGTTAACGGGAATGTGATAAAAAACTTTGTACCTATTAGGCACGAAATGATTGCTTCGGGTACCGTTGAAAACGTTGCCCTAATGAATAGCAATATCCTTTCAGGAGGAAATAATAGTTCAGGTTGGCTATGGCAGGGCGGCGAAAAAACGGAAGATGTGCTCATTTCCCACAGATTCATCACTTCTGATTTTTTTAAAACTACTGGAATGGAAATTATTGAAGGCCACGGTTTTAGCGATAACGTTGCGACGGATAGTACAAATGTTATGATTACGCAGTCTTTTGCGAAATTAATGGGTCTAGAAAGTGCTGTGGGTAAAAAAATTCGCCGTAACGATGAGACCTATACTGTCATCGGAGTTGTAAAAGATTATTTATACGGCGATATGTATGGTACAAGTGATCCGGTTATGTTCTATAACAATCCTAAATATACTTACAATATGTATGTGAGGACCAAACCAGGTATTGCTATGACTAAAATTTTAACAGCCATGGAAGACGTCATGAAAGAACAAAATCCGGCTTTTCCCTTTGAATATGAATTTGTGGACGACGCTTTTAATTCAGTGTTCAAAAGCGAAAAACTCGTAGGGAATCTTTCCCGAATTTTTGCCCTACTTGCCATCATCATTTCATGTTTGGGATTGTTCGGGCTTTCAGCATACACAGCGGAGCAGCGTCGAAAAGAGATAGGTGTACGGAAAGTGCTTGGATCTAGTGTTTCAGGCATTGTGAGGTTACTTTCAAAAGATTTCATACGCTTGGTACTGGTCGCCATCTTGGTAGCGATACCAGTTGCTTGGTGGGTGATGCAGAATTGGCTGGAGAGTTTTGCCTATCGCATTGAGATCAATTGGGTGGTATTTGCGATTGCCGGATTTTTAGCGGTTTGTATTGCACTTTTAACCGTCAGTTATCAGGCCATTAAAGCAGCAATAGCCAACCCTGTAAAAAGTCTGCGTACGGAATAATCATCAATTAAAACACAATCAATCATGTTCAAAAACTATTTAAAAATCGCTTGGAGGAACCTTATCAAGAACAAAGCATATTCGACCATAAATATTGGGGGACTCGCTTTAGGGATGGCGGTTACCTTGATAATTGGTCTTTGGATACAAGACGAGCTTTCACATAATAACTATTTCACAAGTAAGGATAAGATTGCGCAGGTATTTCAATCGCAGACGTTTAATGGTGAGACAGGAACAGGGCCAGCCATACCTCGACCTTTGGAAAAAGCGCTACGAGAAGGTTATGGTGATAATTTCAAGCATCTGATCATGGCCTCATGGACCAATGATCTTTATTTAAAATACAAAGAAACCAGCATATCCAGGCCTGGTAATTATATGCAGGAAGCCGCTCCGGAACTATTCAACCTAGATATCTTAAAAGGCGAAAAAGATGGGCTAAGGGAGGTAAATTCCATCATGCTTTCTGAATCAACCGCTAAGTCGCTTTTTGGTAATGAAGAACCAATTGGCAAAGTCGTTGAGGTCAATAGTCAATATAAATTAATGGTCTCAGCCGTATACAAAGACATTCCGTTTAACAACACTTTTAATGATACAGAATTCATAATTCCTTGGGAACAATATCTTACCACACGGGAATGGGTAAAGAATGCAGAAGATAATTGGGGAAACAATTCGTTTCAGATGTTCGTTCAAATTGTTGATAATGCAAATTTGCAGCAGGTAACTGACAAAATCAAGGATGTAAAAAAGACCCTTAACGAAGATTCGGCCGAATTTAATCCACAGCTCTTTCTGTTCCCTATGAAAGATTGGCGCCTTAGAAGTAATTTTGAAAACGGAAAACAAATAGGTGGACGTATAAAGTACGTTTGGTTATTTGGTATTATTGGCATTTTTGTATTGCTTTTGGCCTGTATAAATTTTATGAACCTAAGTACTGCACGTTCCGAAAAAAGAGGGAAGGAAGTTGGTATTCGTAAATCAATTGGTTCACAAAGAGGGCAATTGATATATCAATTTTTAAGTGAGTCGTTTCTCGTTGTATTATTTGCATATGTCCTTGCGATCGTGTTAGTACTTCTATCAATTGATGGGTTTAATGATCTAGCTAGAAAAGAAATTTCCTTTCCTTGGAGCAATCCTACTTTTTGGGCTATTTCAGTACTGTTTATTCTAATTACAGCATTGATGGCAGGTAGTTATCCAGCCTTATATCTGTCTTCATTCAAACCCGTTGATGTTTTAAAGGGAACTTTTAGAGCTGGAAAATATGCTGGTTTACCTAGAAAGATTTTGGTGGTTGTTCAGTTTACCGTTTCCGTTGCCTTTATAATAGGTACAGTCATTGTGATGCAACAGATTAATTTTGCCAAAAATAGACCTGTTGGGTATGACAAACAGGGATTGGTTCAAGTTCCCGTAATGAGTCAGGATTTCACAGGAAAATATGAATTGATGCGAAGTGAGTTCATTGAGTCCGGTGCAGTGGTGCAAATGTCCACATCCAGTGCGCCAACCACTGCGGTTTGGTCTAATTGGAGCGGATTTACTTGGGAAGGTAAACCAGAGGGATTCCAAGAGGATTTTGCCTGGACGCATGTATCTCCCGAATTTGCAAGCTCATTGAATCTAAAAATAATGGCCGGGCGTGATTTTTCTAGGGAATTCGCCTCCGATTCCAATGCTGTTCTTATCAATGAGACAGCTGCAAAATATATGGGTCTTTCGAATCCAGTGGGTAAATATCTTAAGGATAATGATGAAGAAGATCCATCGGAACCATTGAAAATAATAGGTGTTGTGAAGGACATGATTGCCCAATCGCCCTATGAACCAGTCAAGCAAGCTGTATATGCCTATGATAAAGACGATAATGCCAATTATTACAATATGAGATTGAATCCCAATCGAAGTGCTGGAGAAAACCTGGCAGTAATTGAGCGGGTGTTCAAAGAGCATTTTCCCAATATTCCATTTCAATATGATTTTGTAGATCAAGAATATGGTAAAAAGTTTGCAGCTGAAGAAAGAATAGGAACCTTATCAGGGATTTTTACGGCCTTGGCAATTCTAATTAGCTGTTTGGGACTGTTTGGCTTAACCTCTTTTGTAGCAGAACAGCGTACTAAGGAAATAGGGGTGCGAAAAGTGTTGGGCGCTTCGGTTTTCAATGTGTGGAATATGCTATCTAAAGACTTTCTAAAACTAGTCATCATTTCTTGTTTCATAGCAGTGCCAATTGCCTATTATGTAATGAACGGCTGGCTACAGGAATACCCTTATCGCGTTATCCTTAAATGGTGGATCTTTGCTTTGGCCATAGTAGGTGCTATGTTGGTTACCGTCATAACGGTTAGTTTTCAGGCGATTAAGGCCGCAAGGGCAAATCCAGTTAAAAGTTTACGAACAGAGTAATTCATATTATCATTAAATATAATAAATCATGAAAAATTCAATCACACTATTCTTTTTGCTTGCCTGTACGACTATCTGGGCACAGAACAAGACGATCAACGTAAATCATTTTGAGAAGGTAATTGTTAGTCCCCATATACAGGCAAAATTTGTACAAGGCGATAAAGAACAGGTTCAAATAGAAAGTAGCACCGTATCTAAAGAGAAGATCAATGTTGAGGTTAATGGCAAGACACTACGCATTTATTTAGACGGTGCCAAAGAGGTTACCAAAAATGAAAAGGTCAAAGAAAACGGATATAAACGCAGTAAATCCATTTATAAGGGCACTGTATTGAAAGTCACGATTACTTATAAGACACTAAACGAGCTGTCACTGCGGGGGGAGGAAAAATTTGTTTGTGAAAGCCCTTTGACTGGGAGTCAATTCAAGTTAATAATATATGGGGAATCCCAGGTTTATCTTAATCAAGTAAAGCTTGCTGAACTGCAAGCTACTATCTATGGAGAAAGCTATTTAGAGATCAGGAATGGAACTATAGACTCCCAGAAATTCACAGCATATGGCGAAACCAGAATCAATACCTTGGGTGTCACTAATAAGAATACCAAGATAGTTGCATATGGTGAAGGTAGTTATCGGGTGAACGTTTCCAATAGATTAAAAGTAACTGCTTATGGAGAGGCTACCATTGCCTATGAAGGCAATCCAGATGTAGCTAAAGGCATCGTAATAGGTGAAGCTACTATTCAGAGAATTCAATAATCTACATCAACCTAAGCCATTATGTATAATCTTTTCTTCAAAATCGCAACACGTTATTTGTTGAAAAACAAGCTGTATTCCTTTATCAACATCTTTGGGCTGGCCATTGGCGTGGCCTCTTTTGTACTGATCATGCTCTATGTAAATTATGAATATAGTTACGACACTTTCGAGGGCTCTGAAAATGTACAACGAGTGTATATGGACTATACCGAAGAAGGTGTATTTGTTCCCGGTGATGCACAAACCTATAATTTAAGCGGACCGACTTTAAAAGAAGCCTTTCCGGAAATCAAGGAGTTTGTGCGGTTATCACACATTACAAATGTCACATTTAAATATAATAATTCGCTAATCAATGATGAAAAGGGAGCCTTGGCAGACCCTTCTTATTTTGATGTTTTTAAATATCCGTTACTCAAAGGAGATATCAGTACGGTATTAAAAGAACCCTACACTATTTTGCTGACAGAATCGCTTGCCAAAAAAATATTTGGAGACGAGGATCCAATAGGAAAATCCCTTGAAGTTCTTTTTCGTGGTAAAACATTGTTCGAAGTAAATGGAGTCTTGAAGAATTTTCCTGAGAATACTCACATGAAAAATAATTTCCTGATTTCCTTCAATACTTTGATGACCTGGGAAGGATATCCTGACAATCCCGAACCCAACTGGAGTGGAAATAATCTGTATACCTATATAAAACTTGATAAGAACGCCAATGCTGATGTGTTGAAGAAAAAGATTATGGATTTTAAGGTGGAAAGCTTACCCTACGAAAGACATAATGTTGAACCGTTGGAAGATATACATCTATACTCTGATAAGCCCTACGAGGCCGAAGCGAACGGAAGTGCAAGTAGGATAAATTTTTTGTTGGCGATTGCCTTGATTATCATTATTCTATCCTGGCTGAACTACGTAAACCTTTCGACCGCCAAATCTTTGGAACGGGCCAAAGAAACAGGGATTCGTAAAGTGGCCGGTGCCCAAAAGCCGCAGATTATATTGCAATCGCTTTTAGAATCTTTGCTCTTGAATTTAATTGCTATCGCTGTGGCTACGATTATCGTATTGATTGTACTACCACTCTTTAACAATTATATAAATAAAGAATTGACCTTGGGGCTATCCAATATCAAGGATTTTCTACCGATGATAGCGTTTATTCTATTCGGAACCGTGGTGTCGGGAATATATCCAGCTATTATTTTAAGCAACTATACGCCCGCCCAAGCTCTAAAAGGAAAGATCCGCACTTCGGGAGAAGGACTTATCATCCGAAAAGGACTGATCACGGGTCAGTTTCTTGCTACAATCATTTTACTAATAGGAACACTTGTAGTAACAAAACAGATCGGTTATTTACAGAATCAACCGATTGGGGTAAATCTTAACCAGGTTCTCGCTTTAAATGGAAAAATAATGGGTGACAAGCAGGATTCCCTTGTAAGAAATGATATTGAGACACTAAAAAATGAATTGAGAAATTTTCCATTTGTCAAAAACACTGTTCTCGCACAGACCTACCCAGGTGGTGAATATAATAGCCTTTCCTCTAGCGTCGGAATTACGTTTCCAAATGGTGCAAGAGATGATACACGCATATGGTACAATTATGTGGTTGGTCCGGATTACTTTGAGTTGATGAATATGGAATTTATAGCAGGGGGTCCTTTTTTAGAAAACTCTCAAGGTTATAGTAACAAAATTGTATTGAACGAACGGTTTGTAAAACATATGGGAATTTCCAGAATGGAGGATGCAGTTGACAAAACGGTAAAATTCTTTGACGAGGATTGGGTTATTTCAGGTGTCATAGAAGACTACCACCATTTTGGCCTCAAAACCGGTATTGAACCAATGCTTTTACGGTATAATAGAAATACTAGCAATGTACTTATAAAGTTGGACCAAAGGGCTTTGTCAACAACGGGAATGAAAAGGGCAATTTCTCAAATTGAAAGTAAATGGAAAGAGATGTTTCCACAAAGCACATTCAATTATACCTTTTTAGACCAAAAGTTCGAAGCGCAGTATGCTGAGGACAAAGCTTTTGGTTCCGCCTTTCAAATTTTTACTGTACTGGCCATTCTTATAGCCTCTATGGGCTTGTTCGGGTTGACTTCATACACTATAATCCAAAGAAAAAAGGAAATCGGTATCCGAAAGGTTAACGGCGCAAGCATTGTGCAAGTTTTGACCCTTTTGAACATAGATTTTGTGAAATGGGTGGGTCTCGCATTTATCATCGCGGCACCTATTTCATGGTATGTCATGAACAAATGGCTGGAAGGTTTTGCATATAAGACAACAATGAGTTGGTGGGTCTTTGCCGCAGCAGGGGTTACAGCTCTCGCAATCGCATTGCTTACGGTAAGTTGGCAGAGTTTTAGGGCGGCAGTGGCGAATCCAGTAGATGCTCTGAAGGAAGAATAATTTAATAAAATCGAAAAACTATGCTTTTAAAACTGAATAATATTTTCAAATGGGTCAATTCAGGAGGGAACCGTATTTTTTTACTAAAAGACATTAACCTTGAAGTTGAGGAAGGCGAATTTATTTCCATTATGGGGCCATCGGGCTCAGGAAAATCTACTTTGCTCAATGTAATTGGTATGTTGGATTCGTTTGATGAGGGTGAATATAATTTCTTGGATGAATCTGTGCATACGCTCAAAGAAAAACATAGGGCAAATCTCTACAAACAATACATTGGTTTTGTTTTTCAATCCTATCATTTGCTCGATGATCTTACCGTACAAGAGAATTTGGATATGCCCTTATTGTACAAAAAAATAAAATCAACAGAGCGCAAGGCTAGGGTTGCAGACATGCTCGACCGCTTTAATATTGTGGGTAAAAAAGACCTTTTCCCAGCGCAACTCAGCGGTGGCCAGCAACAATTGGTGGGTGTGGCAAGGGCACTTATTGCAAATCCTAAATTAATTTTGGCGGATGAACCAACGGGCAATGTGAATTCAAAACAGAGTGAGGA
>JBATIW010000240.1:0-2367 GCA_049668005.1 Maribacter sp. | reverse complement strand
TAACATAGGAGTGATTGTTGAGATACGAAGTACGAGGTTTTAAGGTTAAGGTTATAAATTTCGAGTTCTGAGAACAAAGTACGAAGTAAGAAGCTTAAGGTTTAAAGTTCTGAATTTTGGGTGATGGTTTCTGGTTGCTACTGCCATTGAGATCGCCCGCACTAGCGCCAGACCGCGAGGTCATTCTGGCGGGGCGGGCAGGCTTCTAACCTCGCGAAGACGATTGTCATTCCTTACTAGGTACGGAATCCACATCGCTATTAACATGGATTCCTGCCGGAGTCTATCCTGAGCGCAGACGAAGGGCGGGAATGACAACACCACAGAAGTGACAACAAAAAAACATAAGGCTTGCATAAAGTTCCATGGATAAGACGCCTTTTTCTTTGTTTCGTTTACTCATATCACCTTGTGTTGGTTAAGGTATTCGTGAACCTCCTTCGTCGGTTTCATTTGGGTGGGCAAAAGAAATCGAAGATTTACGAACTCCTCTTTTAAAATAAAAATAGCCTGAGCTAAAATGAAGGTTCATTGACTCCAGGAGCCAATACATATGAGATTGCTTCTCCCTATAGTTATTGGGATCGCAATGACAATGATCGTGACTTTTATCATTCAGTAATAGGTACGCCATACCCCATTAATTAGGGTACGAGACCGTTTTTATGAAACGAGCTGGTCTTCCCTTCCTTTCCCTATGCCCTGCTTCACTAAAAATTCGGCTACAACCGTTGAAAGACTCGGTTTGCCAATAGATTGAAGGTCATAAAAAACCCTTGTGCTTGGTTTCTGAATATCAATCACCCGATTCAAATCAATAGGCGTGCCGATTACCACGGCCTCACAATCACAGCTATTGATAGTTGCCTCTAAGTCCCGCAGTTGCTCTTTACCATAGCCCATCGCCGGTAATAATGTCCCAATCCCTGGATAGGAACGGAAGGTATCCTGCAGTTGTCCTACTAGGAATGGCCGTGGATCTACCATCTCTGCAGCACGGTATTTTTCAGCAGCCAGGGTTCCGGCTCCGATTTTCATCCCTCCATGTGTTACCGTCGGACCATCTTCAACAACCAACACTTTTTTGTTTCGAATGACCGTTGGATCAGCTACACTTATCGGTGAAGCAGCTTCGATCACAATGGCTTGTGGAACTATTTCAGCAATCGTTTTTCTGATCTCCGCAATACCATCGGGATGGGCGCTATCGATTTTGTTTATAATCACCACATCAGACATTCTCAATGTTATCTCCCCCGGATAATAAAGCAGTCCATGACCTGGTCGATGCGGGTCGGTCACGGTAATGTGTAAATCAGAGGTGTAAAATGGGAAATCATTGTTTCCACCATCCCAAACGATGATATCACAACCATCAGGATCATTTTCAGCGGATCGAAGGATCGCTTCGTAATCCACTCCCGCATAAATGACATTGCCCCGAACGATATGTGGTTCGTATTCCTCCATTTCCTCAATCGTACAATCGTATTTCTCGAGGTCTTCGAGACTGGCAAAACGTTGTACCTTCTGTGCTTCGAGGTCACCATAGGGCATAGGATGACGGATGGCCACGACTTTCAGGCCTTTTTCGATCAGGATCTCGATCAATCGCCTTGCGGTTTGACTCTTTCCACAGCCTGTGCGGGTTGCACCAATACTGATCAATGGTTTGGTACTTTTGATGGAAGTAGCTTTCGTGCCGAGCAGGACAAAATTAGCACCGGCAGTATTGACCAGGGCGCTTTTATGCATCAGGTATTCGTAGGAGACATCTGAGTAGGAAAAAATAACATCATCGATTTTCAAAGTATCGATGAGTTTTTCCAGGTCTTTTTCATCGTAGATCGGAATGCCCTCGGGATAGTTTTCCCCAGCGAGCGAGGCGGGGTATTTACGATTTAAAATATTCGGGATCTGTGTTGCCGTAAAAGCCACGACATCGTAGGCTTCATTATCCCGATAAACAGTATTGAAGTTGTGAAAATCACGGCCGGCAGCGCCCATGATAAGGACTCTTTTTTTCTTCATATGTAGTTCGTTTTATGTATCTTATTTCTACGAAGATATTCGGGGAGTTCATGGGTTACAATGATTAATATCACCTCAAGTGATATGGGAAATCATCCGGTTTTTGTTGGGCATTTGTGATCCTATAAAGGTCCTGCCCAAAGGGGTGGGCGTGGGCAATTGAGATCGCCCGCACTAGCGCCAGCCCACGAGGTCATTCTGGCGGGGCGGGCAGGCTTCTAACCTCGCGAAGACGATTGTCATTCCGTACTTGGTACGGAATCCATATAGCTATTAACATGGATTCCTGCCTGCGCAGGAATGACAACACCACAGGAATGACAAATACCTTAATTC
>JBATIW010000239.1:0-5467 GCA_049668005.1 Maribacter sp. | reverse complement strand
GGGAGGGCATCATATTCACCCATAATACCTATTATTGGTGCGCCACTCCCATATTCCGCTGTAAAAGCGGTAGGAATGCCCGCTACTCCTTTTTTAATGGTGAAACCTGCATCAGCTAATGTTTTTTGTAGCAGTTCGGCACTTTTTTCTTCTTGGTAACCCATTTCAGCCAAGTCCCAGATGGTCTGTGCAATCTCACTGTAAGATTCACTCTTGGCATCTAGGGCTTTAAGAACATCATCCAATTTTTGTTGGGCGTTTATGGCAGTTGACAGAAATATGGCAAGCGTACCCAATACCATTGTTTTTTTTAAGTTTGACATTATTCTTTGATTTTATTAGTGTTTCGAAAAGTATTCCAATGAGAGGTTTAAATATACATAAATCAGCCAATAAAAAATGCTATTTTCGGGGATGATATTTGTTCATTACCTCGGCCAAATGTGAGCGGTCTACATGCATATACACTTCAGTAGTGGTAATACTTTCATGACCCAGCATTTGCTGAATGGCCCTGAGGTCGGCACCATTCTGTAATAAATGTGTGGCAAAAGAATGTCTAAATGTATGCGGACTTATGCTTTTACCCAAGTCTATTTTTATTGCAAGTTGTTTGATAATGGTAAAGATCATAGCGCGTGTGAGCTGCTTGCCGCGCCTATTTAAAAATAGAATATCATCAAATCCCTTTTGTATGCTTTGGTGAACACGAATTTCCTTTCTGTATATAGTAATATATTTTTTATTGAAATCACTGATAGGAACAAAACGCTGTTTATCACCTTTACCGGTAACCTTGATAAAGTCTTCCTCAAAAAAAAGGTCTGATATTTTTAGATTGATGAGCTCAGATACGCGCAAACCACACCCATATAGTGTCTCTAACATTGCTCGATTACGTTCCCCCTCTGGTTTTGAGAGGTCGATAGCACCGATGAGCTGGTTGATTTCATCCTCAGATAAGGTGTCTGGTAATTTTCTTCCGATTTTGGGCGATTCCAATAAATCCATAGGATTGTCCTTGCGATAATCCTCAAAGTTTAGGTAGTTGAAGAAACTCTTTAGCCCAGAGATAATGCGGGCCTGAGACCTTGGACTAACTGTTTTTGCGATTTCATAAACAAAACGTTGAACTGTTTCTTTGCCTATGGAGATTGGACTTATTGAAATGTCATTTTCGACCAGAAAACCAATCAATTTTTCAACATCCCAGATGTAATTTTTGATTGAATTTTCAGATAATCCGCGTTCTATTCGGAGATAATGATGAAAATCCTGTACTGCCTGTGCCCAATTCATGCTACAAATATTGGATTATTTAGGGGTTGTTTCATACTAAAACAACAATTATTGCTTTTTTTACAACATTTTCCCACAGCTTCGCAACGAAAATTCAAATTGGAACAAAAGCAGATCTAAGTTTGACCTATTAAAAACTAAATTTAAAATTATGAAGAAAGTATTGATTATTGCTGCAGTAGCTCTAGTGGGGTTCTCAGTAACTGCACAAGACGGACTAAAATTAGGCGCAAATCTAGGATTGCCAGTTGGTGATGCCGGGGATGTTTCAGGTTTTAGTATAGGTATTGATGCCCAGTATATGTTTGAAACCGCTGGAGAATTTGACCTAGGGGTTGCAGCTGGATTTACCAATGCCTTCGGCAAGACTATAGGGGATAGTGCATTTTCAATAGAAATTGATGATGTACAATTTTTGCCAATTGCAGGTGTAGCTAGATTCAATGCATCTGAAGAGGTTTCCATAGGTGTTGACTTAGGATATGCACTAGGTATAAACGACGGTAACGATGGTGGTTTTTACTATAGACCGACTGTGGGATATAGCATTAGCGAAAATATTGAAATTAATGCCTCTTACAGCGGTATCAGTTTAGACGGCGGAACATGGTCTACCATCAATTTAGGCGCATTGTTCAGTTTATAATAAGGAATTTCATATTTATATTAAGCGAAAACCTTCAAGGTTTTCGCTTTTTTTATACCGTATAATTAGTTTAGGCATTGTATTTGTAATAGGATTTAACAATACATATATTTGATAAATTAAACTAGACACTATTATGAAAAAACTACTTTCACTTTCACTAATCGCACTTTTTGCTTTGAACCTGGCCAAAGCCCAGGATATACCAAAGTTTGGAATTACAGGTGGCCTGCTAAACACGAACGTTGATTTTAAAACGGGAAATTCAATCTTAAACCTTATAGGGGTAAATAATTTTGCCAAGATCAATAGTACTGGTTTTTATATTGGGGCTTTGGTTGATATTGGGGTGGTAGGTAATTTCCATATTCAGCCCGAACTTCTGTACGGTAGTGCAGAGGACCTTTCCTTTGTGTATTTACCTGTAATGGCCAAATATTATGTGACCGATAAATTCAATATTCAAGCGGGACCTCAATTGAATTTCTCCTCGAATCTTGATGATATAAAACGTGCCATTCGTGATACCGAAGAACTTTTGGGAACCAACGGTAATGTAGATGATGTTCTAAAGACATTTGGTATTGACATAGGTGTGGGTGCTGGTTTTGATGTTTTGGATAACCTTAGCATACAAGGCAGATATTCGTTTGAATTAACCGATAGATATTCAGGTCCGGCTGGTGGCGTATTGGATATCAAGGGTTCTTCATTTATGTTGGGAGTTGCCTATATGTTCTAAAGGCTTGAATTGAAGTTTTATAAAAAAGGATCCATATAGGATCCTTTTTTATTTTCGTAATAACACGTAAAAATCGTGTTGGAATTATCTACTAATGCATTTAAACTGAACATCCACAACCTTTTTCGACCGTTTTGCAACAAAAATGATTGGGATTTCAAGGAAGATTTTAGTTTTGTGCATCAACCAAATAAACCTAAACCAATGAAAAATACCCTATTAGCACTACTCTTTTCTTTTATGGGATTGGGAATATTCGCCCAGGAAGGGTTTAAACTAGGATTCCATGGTGGTCTACCCCTCAATGATTTCAATGATGCAGTCACCCTAATGGTTGCTTTGGATGGTGGTTATATGTATGCCATGAACGAGGTGGTCGATGTTGGTGTAGCTACTGGGTTTGTTCACGGATTTGCTGAAAGTTTCAGTTCAGAAGCCATTGAGGCAGACTATCCAAATGTGCAATTTGTGCCTTTGGCGGCATCCGTACGCATATGGACCTCCAATTCATTCTCATTCGGTGTAGATGGAGGGTACGCCTTGGGAATCAATGAAGGTAATGATGGGGGTCTATACTATAGACCAATTATTGGATATTTAATGGGCCCAAGTACTGAATTGAATTTTTCCTATTCAACCGTCGAATTAGATGGTGCTTCGTGGAATTCAATTAATCTGGGAATTTTATATACTTTTAAGTCAGAACGTAGTCGATAGCTTTAATGCTGCTCCATGAAATAAAATACTTTAGGGAAGCTTAATCGCTTCCCTTTTTTTATGCGACATAATTCAATACTTTTATCCTATGAAAATTTTGATTATCAACGGCCCCAACTTAAATCTTATAGGTAAGAGGGAACCTGAAGTTTATGGAAGCATCACTTTTAAGGACTATTTTGGCCAATTACAGTCCAAATTCGATACGATACAATTGGACTATTACCAATCTAATATTGAAGGGGAGCTTATAGATAAAATTCAGGAAGTAGGTTTTTCATATGATGGTATTATACTAAATGCTGGGGCCTATACACACACTTCGATTGGGATAGGGGATGCCATTAAGGCTATAGAATCACCTGTAGTTGAGGTACATATTTCAAATACCTTCAATAGGGAGGACTTCAGGCATGTTTCCCATATCTCACCGGGTGCCAAAGGAGTCATTTTGGGTTTTGGATTGCAAAGCTATGATTTGGCTATTCAGAGTTTTCTTTGAGCGTAAAAATAAGAAATAGCGATTGGCATAGGTTAAATATCAATAGCGGTTTTAGTAACTCTATTTTAAACTGTACATAAGATTCTTAGCCCTCAATCCCTTAAATACTTCCTATCAATATAAAAGGTGCCAAAGGGCAGGAGCGAGGCCACAAACAACACCATAAACCGCTTCATACCCCATTTGCGATCCATGGTCAGTACAACGGCAAGAACGAGATATAAAATAAATAGAAAACCATGGGCATAACCAATATACTTATTGGGTTGACCAAGGCCCGCCAAGTATTTCAGGGGCATGCTAATAGCAAAAAGCATTAAATAAGAGATGCCTTCTATAATGGCCGTATATCGAAAAGTCTTAAGCATGTTTTGGTATTCCACTTTGAGGTCGCGACCCTGTCTACCGGCAGGCAAGGTACGTTCGACCGGACTGTTCATATTTATAAATGGATTACCTCGTCATAGGCATCAGCGACGGCTTCCATAACTGCTTCACTCATGGTTGGGTGAGGGTGTACCGCTTTTAGGATTTCGTGCCCCGTAGTTTCCAATTTTCGGGCAACAACAGCTTCCGCGATCATATCGGTAACTCCGGCTCCGATCATATGGCAACCTAACCATTCGCCATATTTCGCATCGAAGATCACTTTTACGAATCCGTCTGAATTTCCAGATGCCTTGGCTTTTCCGCTTGCTGAAAAAGGAAATTTCCCCACTTTGATATCGTGACCTGCATCCTTGGCCTGTTGTTCGGTAAGTCCTACTGAAGCAATTTCAGGTGAGCAATACGTACAGCCAGGAATATTACCATAGTCCAGGGCTTCAACATGCATTCCTGCGATTTTCTCTACGCAAAGAATTCCTTCTGCAGAGGCAACATGCGCCAATGCCTGACCTGGGGTTACGTCACCAATGGCATAATACCCAGGGATATTGGTTTGGTAATAGTCGTTCACCAAAATCTTGTCACGATCTGTGGCAATACCCACATTCTCAAGTCCTATATTCTCGATGTTCGTTTTTATCCCTACTGCTGAAAGCACAATATCAGCTTCCAATATTTCTTCTCCTTTGGCTGTTTTCACCGTTGCCTTAACGCCTTCACCAGAAGTGTCAACAGCAGTAACTTCTGCCGATGTTTTTATCGTAATGCCCATTTTCTTGAGACTACGCTCTAACTGTTTCGAAATGTCAACATCCTCAACAGGAACTACATTTGGCAAAAATTCAACCACGGTAACTTCAGTTCCCATCGCTTTATAGAAATACGCAAATTCAATACCTATGGCACCACTACCTACTACGATCATCTTTTTTGGTTGATGATCCAAGGTCATCGCCTCGCGGTAACCAATAATTTTTTTACCGTCTTGGGGTAAACTTGGCAATTCCCGACTACGGGCACCAGTTGCAATAATAATGTGGTTGGCACTGTATTCGGTCTCTTTTCCTTCAGCATCTTTTACAGAAAGTTTTTTCCCAGATTTCAAGGTTCCAAAACCGTTAATGACTTCAATCTTATTTTTTTTCATCAAGAATTGAACACCTTTGCTCATGCC
>JBATIW010000238.1:0-2280 GCA_049668005.1 Maribacter sp. | reverse complement strand
TGTTTTGTTAGTCGTATCAAAAACGGATAACCCACGCTCGGTCGGTAGCCATAGTTTTCCAAAATCATCCATAAGCAATCCGATGCGATTCCCCATAATATCGTTATGCAATAACCCTTTATCTTCCCCAAACACCTCCATTTCGTTTATCCCAGGGCCAACCAGGGCCAGACCACCTCCGCTATAGGAAGTAAACCACATTTTGCCGTTAACGTCCCTGGCAAAATTGGAGATACTGGGCAGAGCAATCAGGTTATTATTTCTGAGGAAGTTGTCTTGAGATTGATTATATAGGTTAAGTCCTCCATCCGTGCCAACCCACATTCTGCCAAGGTCATCCTCAGTGATTAAGCGGATTTCATTACTGCTAAGCGATAGCGTATCTTGGCCATTAAAACGGTAATGTTGAAATTGTTCCTTTTCCTCCACATATTTAAATAATCCCTTGTCATCGGCGCGAGGATCGCCCAACCAGATTTGGCCTCCGGAGTCCTTGAACAAGTGAAATATGGTGTTGCTTGTCAACAAGTGATTTTCACTTTGATCCCCTTCAAACCTTTTGATGATGTTACCCGAAGCCGCATCTAGCATGTACACGCCTCGTTCCCATACAGAGACCCAGAGCCTGCCTTTTGCATCTTCGATGATTGTGGGGATGTCTTCAGCATTTGACAGAAATTCAATCCTTTCAAAAAATCTGGCACCTTCATTCAATCTAAACAGACCTTTTTTATGGTCAGAGACCCAGATGCGGCCCTTCGAATCTTCGTAAATTTGTCGAATGATCCCCAGCGGTTTTTTGGGATTTGTGCCCTTGCCACTGTAATATTGCCGGTAGGTATTTTCTGTCCCCTTAAGGGAAATACCATTCCTGGTCCCTATCCAGAGGCGCTCTTTACTGTCCTGAAAGAATACATTTATGCTATCATTGGGGATGCTGTCGGAATTTTTTGGATCATGGGTGTAATGTCCTATTTGACGTTTTTTGGGCGCCTGCTTGTACAGATTGGGCCTGGTTCCCACCCAAAGCAGCCCTGTTTTATCCATAAGAAATTTATATACGGCACCATTACGTGCAAATTCATTTTTCCCGTCATTGAACTGACGATCAAAGAAATCGAAAGTTCCGGTATTAAAATCATAGCGCAGATGGGATATAACATTTGTGTCACCAAAAATCTGGAATATCAAAAAGGCATCGTTTTGAAAGAAGGGTGTAATGCCTATTATTTCTTTTGGGGCTCCTTGGAAAGCGAGTACCCCTTGCCCGAATGTATAATCATTCCGTTGGGATTTTTGGCGGTTGATCAATGTCATTTCGCCACCGGCGGTACTCCAAATGTTCCCTTGCCGATCTTCAAATTCGGTCCACCAAGAAGCGTCTTTATGGGAAGGAAAATCGTACGATTCAACCACCTTTCTTTGGAGCGGATCCCAAAGATATAAACGTTGGTTGTATCCCATAGAAATCAATCCACTCTTCCCTGCCCGAACAATATCCAGAATGGAATCCCGCCGATCTGTTCCCGGTAGTAGATCTCCCTTTTTGAATATGAGTTCAAAACTGTCCTTTTTGCGATCAAAGCGCAACAATTTACTTCCTTCCTCCACATTTAACCAAAGACTGCTATCCTTTTTGGATTCTGCCATCTGCCAATTGAGAACCAGAGCATTTACAACACGTCCAACCTGATACGGATAGCGCGATACGACCCCGTTTTTTGGGTCGATCCTACAAAGAAACGAGTCATTAAAATCATCAGGTGAAACACTACTGAACCAAATAGCACCAACAATATCTTCCATTAATATTGTACAATCAGGGTAGGGTACTTTGGTGGTATCATCATGATCTATGGGGTATTTTAAAAATTTTTCTATCTCTGGATCAAATGAAATTAATCCCCCGCCGCCATAAGCCCCCATCCACAACTGGCCATCGCGGCCCAAAAGCAATCCCCCGTTTAAGTTGTGTATTCGAATGGGGGCACCTTTTCCTTGCCCTTCTTTAAATACCTGCATCTTATAGCCATCAAACTTCACCAAACCGTTCTGCGTGGTGGCCCAAATAAATCCTTGGTCATCTTGTACAATAGAGCTAATGAATTCCTCAGGCAATCCTTCAGCCACCCCGTATTTCTCAAAGGCTATTTTATCATCCTGTGGTAATACGAATACTCCGCAGAACAGCAGTGTTATTGTGAGGAATCTTTTGGTGAATGTAAGCAAGTTGGTATGCGGCAGTGGTGGTTTTTTTGGTTGGTTATCGCTAATGAGTAG
>JBATIW010000237.1:0-3655 GCA_049668005.1 Maribacter sp. | reverse complement strand
ATTTAACCCTGTTGTTTCAGTATCAAAACAAACAGAAGTCTGATTCATTAGGTTCTCCATGAAAAATTTCATGGCCATATCGCTAGTAACATTTTGATACACATGAGGAACATCTTTTATGGTCTTTCTACCTGAAGTTGCTTTCATGGTAGCCGGTGCATTGCCATCGTTTGCGAAGAGTGAAAATTGACCACCACCAGCTTCTGTAACCACTAATTTGGATGCTGGCGTATTATTGTCCGCTGTGCTCGCTGCTTCAGCTTCTTGGGAGAATATTTTGATGAATTGATCCTTAAGTCTTCTGAATTCCAGTTCATCGAATATTTCATGTACTTTTTCATTATCCGGGAGCGACAATTCATAGTCCCTTGCATTAAATTGTACATCGACAGTTGTACAAATTGTTGCCAGTTTCTTTGAAAGCAAACCGAGTTCACCATTTTCTTCGACCTTTTCTTTCATTTTACCTTTCAACTTATCGGTATTTGCTAAAAGACCCTCCACAGAACCAAATTCATCAATGAATTTTTTAGCCGTCTTGTCGCCTACACCAGGTAGGCCTGGGATATTGTCACTCGCATCACCCATCATACCCAGATAATCGATTACTTGTTCAGGACGTTCAACCCCAAGACGTTTTTGTACTTCGGGTATCCCCCAAATTTCAATACCATTACCCATACGGGCAGGGCGATACATGAAAATATTCTCTGAAACCAATTGTCCAAAATCCTTATCCGGAGTTACCATGTATACCTTATAATCCTCTTTTTCGGCTTGTTTTGCCAAGGTGCCTATGATATCATCAGCTTCCCAACCCTCTTGTACTACTACAGGAATATGCATGGCTGTTAGGATTTCTTGAATAATGGGCACGGCAATTTTTATAGCATCTGGTGTCTCAAGGCGATTTGCCTTATAGTCCGGGAACATTTCAGTTCGCTCCACACTTCCGCCATTATCAAAACAAACCGCGAGATGGTCTGGTTTTTCCCTTTTGATTACATCGAAAAGTGAATTGGTGAACCCCATAATGGCTGAGGTATCCATACCTTTTGAATTTATTCTTGGGTTTTTTATCAAGGCATAATATCCGCGGAAAATCAACGCGAATGCATCAAGGAGAAAGAGTCGTTTTTGTTCGGCCATTTTTTGTGTTCTTGTTGAATTTCAAAACTACGAAGTTTATCTTCTTAGTGATTAAATTTAAGATTTAATAAAAGAATTGGAAGGATTATTCACATGACCGTTATCTGAAAATTCTCGATAGGTAAAGCCAGGTTGAATACAATAACCACCAGTCTCCCCTTTTTTGTTCATGGCGATGAAACCAATTTGAAAATCAGTGTTTTCCTTGTTCTTGGCAATGATTCGTTTTACACCTTCCTCACATGCTTCTTGAGGTGACTTTCCTTGCCGCATCAGCTCAACGATTAAAAAGCTCCCTACGGTTCGTACCACTTCCTCGCCAACTCCTGTTGCCGTTGCACCCCCGACTTCATTGTCTACGAATAACCCGGCTCCTATAATAGGGGAATCTCCAACACGACCTCCATATTTATAGGCCATTCCACTAGTAGTACAGGCGCCTGAAATATCACCATTCTTATCAATGGCCAACATGCCAATCGTATCGTGGTTTTCAATGTTTATAATGGGTTTGTATTGTGAGGTTTTTTTCCATTCCAACCATTCTTTTTTTGATTTTTCGGTGAGCAAGTCAACCTTTTCAAATCCCTTTTCATAGGCGAATTGCTCAGCACCTTTACCGGCCAACATTACATGAGGAGTATCTTCCATTACCTTTCGTGCCACAGAAACGGGGTGCGCAATATTTTGCATACATAGTACGGCACCACAATTACCCTTCTTATCCATAATACAGGCGTCGAGCGTCACATTCCCATTTCTGTCAGGACGACCGCCTTTTCCCACGGTCTGGTTGTTCACATCGGCTTCTTCGATCATAACACCTTGCTCCACAGCATCCAAGGCACTTCCACCTGCCTTTAATACTTCCCATGCTTTGGCGGTGGCATTTTTAAAATTCCATGTACAAATTGCAATGGGTTTTATACTTGTTTTTTCGCCTATGGAATTTGTTTGATCCGATTTAGTTTCTTGGCAAGAAGCCAATAAAGGTGCAGAAATCAATCCGGCAGTAATCGTGCCTGAATTTTTGAGGAATATTCTTCGTTTCATCAGTCTGTGTTGCTTAATTTTAGAGCGCTAAATATAAGCAATATGTTAGTAGAAGTTTGTGCCAATTCCTTAGAATCTGCTACCAATGCCCAAAAGGCCGGGGCGGATAGAATTGAACTTTGTGCCGAGTTGGCCGTTGGCGGAATTACGCCATCTTATGGTCTGTTGAAAAGTATAAAAGCGAACTTGAAAATTCCCGTTCATGTACTTATTCGTCCTCGAAGTGGAAATTTTACCAATTCAGCTGGAGAGTTTGATATTATGAAAAGGGATATTCGACTTTGTGTTGAACTGGGTTTCGATGGAATTGTTTCAGGCATTTTGCATAAGGATTTCACTTTGGATGTTGAACGGACCAAAGCCTTGATTGATTTATCGGGGGATTTGAAATTCACTTTCCATCGCGCTTTTGACTGGGTGTTAGATCCATTGTCGACAATGAAAAAATTAGAAACTTTGGGAGTTAATTACATTTTATCCTCTGGACAGCAAAATTCGGCAGTGCAGGGATTTGGATTATTAAAGGAGTTAAACGAAAAGACAACAACTTGTTCGATTATGCCCGGCGGAGGAATTAATGCCGATAATGTCAATCGTTTTAAAAACAACGGGTTCGAAGCGGTACATTTGTCAGGAACGAAGTATAGTAAGCGATTGGATGTTGATCCATCAGTTTCGATGAATTCATCATCTTTCTTGAGTGATCAAGGGGTTTTTGTTTCGAATGTTGATGCCATTGAAAATGTCCTCAAAGAAGTTAAATAAACCGTAAATGGTGTTAACAAATCCTTTTAAGAAATATCTTTGTTAAAAACCCGAATATGTTACGTTGGATTATTTTTATTGCAATCTACATAGCCCTTGGCATTTATGTACTGCAGGCATTGAGGACAGTAACCAGATATCCATGGGTTTATTTTACCTATATGGCTATTTCGTTACTTGTACTCCTGAATTTCATCTATCAGTTTACCTGGGGTGAAGAAGCAGGTAGGGTATTAAGTAGACCAAAGAGTTACGCTTTTGGTTTTTTGCTCACCATCATTACTTTTAAAATCATTACTATATTATTTCTTTTTTCTGAAGATATCTTTCGGGTTTTAACGGGTTCTTATCATAGAATTTTTGGAGGGACCAAAGAATTCAGTCTACCTGAGAGAAGAAGATTTTTGAGTTTGATTGCTATGGGAATAGCAGCAATACCTTTTGGTTCTTTGTTATATGGTATGTATCGGGGCAAGTACAATTTCAAGGTTCTAAAATATAATCTGGAATTTGAAGATTTGCCAAATGCCTTTGATGGATATCAAATCACCCAGATATCGGATATTCATAGTGGTAGTTTTGACAATAGCGAAAAGATAGAATATGCCATTGAACTTATTAATAAACAACAAAGCGATGTAATCCTGTTTACAGGTGATATGGTAAACAATAAGACTGAGGAAATGAT
>JBATIW010000236.1:0-1626 GCA_049668005.1 Maribacter sp. | reverse complement strand
CATTGTCGAAGTTTGTTCTCTTCTTCGTAAGCCAACAAATCTTTATTTGATATTACTTTTAAAAAAGATGGATGTTGTTCAATGGCATATTCCAGTTTTTCTATGATCGATTCAAAAGACTCATTGTAATAATCGATTTCCAAGGGTTCTTTGATGATCATGTGTTGTAGGATACCTTTTTTCTTGATACGCAGTCCTTTTTTATCGAACGAGCGTCTAAATCCATCAATAACCACGGGAACCACGATCGGTTTATATTTTTTGATAATATGGGCGGTGCCTTTGCGTAAAGGTTTCCAAGGTGTCGTTGTACCTTGCGGGAAGGTAATCACCCAACCGTCATCTAGTGCCTTACCAATGTTGGAAATATCGCTCATCTTCACCTGCCTATTAACATCCTGTCCCTCGGCCCTCCAAGTACGTTCCACACTTATTGAACCTGCATAGGCAAAAATCTTGGTCAATAGACTTTTCTTCATGGTCTCGGCAGCCGCAACATAATAAACATTCAATTTGGGATTCCATAAATATCCAACATTTTTAATCGAGTCATCCCTACCGCTTAAACTGGCATTAAAAACATGGAACATAGCCACCACATCGGCAAAATAGGTTTGGTGATTGCTTACAAAAAGTACATTGTTTTCAGGTAAGGTTCTGATAATATCAGAGCCTTCTATTTCCAAAGTATTGAACCCTTTATACCGTTGGTGGGTCATGAAACCCATAATACGGATAAGCCACTTTTTTAGAAAAAGAATATGACCGAATGGATTTTCCTTGAATATGCCCATAAAAGCAAATCTACAAAATAAGCCTTATAAAACCTGTCTCAAGAGCTCCTTGATTTCGCTGAGCATCATAGCCGTGGCACCCCAAACCGTGTAACCGTTTAGTTTAAAGGCTGGTACATCTATGTTCTTTGCATAGGATGTGGATAATTTTTGGGTGAAAACTTTCGCGTCATCCATAAAATCACCTAGGGACACCTCCACCAGCGACTCTACCTCGGATTCTTGCAATACAAAAGGCTTGGGATTTTCATACAGGCCTATGAAAGGTTGTACTTCAAAATTACTTGGGGGAATATATATCTCACTCAATGATTTAATAATGGATACCTGCTGTGGTGGCACTCCTACCTCTTCATTGGTTTCACGTAGGGCAGTATGCAATATATCCAAGTCTGCTTCCTCAGATTTACCACCTGGAAAACCAATCTGATTGGAATGTACACCTGGATAGGTCTTTCGCAATATCAGTAGCAAATTTGTAGATTGCCTCTCATTCGGATAAAAAAGAGCCAATACCCCTGCTTTTTTGGGATTCTTTTTTTTGATATATCCGGCCTCAAGCTCTTTAATTCGAATTAAAGGTGCCATTTTATAGTGGGAAGCTGTTCCGGGTAAAGGCAGATTTTTTATTTTTGAACTCCGTATGGTAAAATCATCAAAATTCATGGTATTTAAAAAATTCACTTATAGTACAATATTAACACTATTATTTTTAGTGGCCTGTAAGGGTGAACCCAAACAATTGGAGACAACCATACAAAATAATTCGCAACAAAAAGATACCTTAGAAAAAAAGGTAGTTGAAGTCAAGGAAGAAGAGGAACCCTTCTTA
>JBATIW010000235.1:0-11779 GCA_049668005.1 Maribacter sp. | reverse complement strand
AATCAATACTGAATCCCTTTTTGAAGGATCCGCTGGGGTTTTCAATGCCCCTGTGAGCATTCCTCCTATCATTCCCTCCGAAATGGCCAAGTGTTCCGCACACTCCGCAATAGACCATGATTCCGGTGTGGATTTATAATTGAGTTCCTCGGTACTAAGCCCTTCTAAAGTGCTCGTAAAACGATCTTGGGTCCTAGTCAGTTCTGCAACTGCCATTTTTCTTTCCGCATCAGTGAGTCCAGAGGTAATTACCCCAAAACCGACCAATGCCAATAATACAATGGGCAAAATAATTTTTTTCATTTTCAAATGTTTTTTTAGTTGATATCAATTATTTAGGGGGAAGTCTTATATACTTAGTTCGAATAAGTTAGGGAAAATTTACATACAAATTTACAGTCATTTTGTTAAAACATGCTTGTGATAATCACCAAGGCAAATACAAGTCTCGCCAACAAGGATAAATTTTATATAATACCGCCATTTTGCGATAAATGTTTATGAAAGGAACCAAAACTAAGTTGCCAAATGGGCAAAGTAATAGTAAAGCTTGTATTACCCTATGTTAGTTCTTTTAGGATAATTTTTAAATCGGAAAGAGTAACGGGTTTGGAGATGAACTTATTCACTATCGGGTATTTTTTTGCTTTTTCAATATCATCGTGATTGATCGAAGAACTAAGAATATATAAAGTGAGGTGCTCTTGATTGTGGTTGGGGATTTTCAAAAAATCATCTAAAAAGACCCAGCCATCCATAACGGGCATATTCAAATCCAACAATATAACGTCTGGTAATTTCTTCCCCTCACGTACCAATGAACCGAGTTCTTTTAGCGCAGTTTCCCCGTTCGCATAAACAATGATCTCATCACAGAATTCAATCTCAGACATGATTCTTTTTATTCCATATATAAAAATGGGATCATAATCAATGATACAAACACGTTTCACTTTTTTTTTAATTGCCATGACTAGTTTGCCTCAAAGTATAAATTAAAAGTTGTACCAACGTCCACGACACTTTCAACTTCAATCTTACCATTCATGGCCTCGATTTGGTTTTTAGTGATAAAAAGACCAATTCCTTTCGCATCTTTATTCCCATGGAAAGTTTTGTACATACCAAATATTTTACGACCATGGCGGTCCAGATCTATGCCCTGACCATTATCGCTGAAGGCGATAACCACTTGATTCCCTTCTTTTTTTGAGGAGACCATAATTTGGGATTGTCTATTGGGGGCACTATATTTTATGCTATTGGTAAATAGGTTCAACAAAATACTATCCAAATAGGCGGGAACGGCTTTTAGGTGATGTGATTTGGGCACATCTATTTTGTAGATCACCTCTTTTTCCTTGAGTAAGGTCCTTATGTTAATTTCTGCGTTCTTGAGCGCGGTGTATAAATTAATAGGTACCATATTACCGTTCACATTGGTCTTTACATTAACCACCTCATTAAGATGTTGTACGGTCTCGTTCAATCCGTTACTTGCCTCATTGATCATATGAATCAAGTTCTTACGTTCTTCTTCATTTTCTTCATTAATAAGGAAACTGCTCAACATAGAAAGGTTAGCGGAATGTGACCTTAAATTATGGGAAACGATATGCGCAAAGTTCAACAAATTATTATTTTGTTCAATGGTTACCTCTAAGAGTTTTCTAAGTTTTTCTTCAGCCTTTTTGATTGGGGTTATGTCCCAATTGGTTCCAATCATTTTAAGGGGATTTCCTTTTTCATCCTTAAGTAATACTGCTGCGGATTGAATGTGACGAATAGTACCATTGGGCCAAATGACCCTATAAGAATGATTAAGGTCTTTTTCCCCATTGAGGACCATTTTTTCCTCTATTCTGACTCTTTCCCGGTCTTCAGGATGAATCATCGACCTCCATGCCGCATCACTACCATCAAACCCATCCTTATCAATTCCATAAAGTTTATACACGTTATCATCCCACACACTAATATCATTGACAATATCGTATTCCCAAATGCCTATTTGGGCCGCATTGGTAGCTAAATTTAATCTATCTCCAACTTCTTTGTATTTTAGTTGCGCCTCTTTAATCGGGGTAATATCCCAATTGGTGCCGATCATTTTAAGGGGACTTCCTTTTTTATCCTTAAGTAAAAAAGCTGTAGCTTGAATGTGACGAATAGTGCCGTTGGGCCAAATCACCCTATAATTGTGGTTAAGCTCTTTTCCCTCATTTAGGGCCATTTCTTCCTCAATTTTGGTTTTTTCTTGATCTTCAGGATGAATTAGGGCCCTCCAAGCCTCATAACCTCCGGAAAAGTCTTCCTTTTCAATTCCATGGAGAGCATACACTTGATCGTTCCATACATGGCTATCGTCGGCAAAATTGTATTCCCAAATTCCTATATGGGCCGCGCTGGAAGCAATTTTAAGTCGCTCAGCAGTTTCTTTATATTTAAGCTCATTCTTTTTTTCACTGTCAATATCCTGAAATGTTCCTAAAATACGAACACATCTGCCCTTGTGAAATTCTGCTTCCCCTCTGGCACGTATCCAGAGCTCATTTCCCTTGCCGGTAACAATGAGTAATTCTGCGTCATAGGATTCACCCTCTTTGATACACTTGGTAACGAGTTTTGTAATTTTTTCCCGGTGCTCCCCTTCTTTGTAGAAGTTTATGCCTTCGTCTATTTTTGGAATAAAATCATTGTCCACCTCATGGATCTTTTTGGTAACGGCTGTCCAGTGTAATTGGTTTGTGGCCAAGTCCAATTCCCAACCCCCGATCTTACTTACGTTCTGTGCTTTTATTAAGAGCTCTTTTTTTCTTGTAGTAGCTGTGATATCCTCAGCAAAAATGATAATACCCGCATTATTTCCTTCATAATCGTTCCAAGGGTCAACCTTCCATTTGAGCCATAGAATGTTTCCATTAAGATCAATGAATTTTTGACCTGTAACATTGCTGCTTTTACCTTTAAGACCATTTTTGTAAACCCTTTTTAATCGTTCAGGAGTGTTTGGAATTACATCGAAATAGTATTTACCAACAATGTTCTTTTCTTTAATATTGAATTCCTTGAGCCAAATTTTGGAGTAGCTCTTAAAACAGAGGTTTTTGTCCAAAATCGCAACAGAGATTGGCGCAGTTTTAATGAAGTCTGTAGTAAATAGGTTGTTCAAGATTGAGGTTTTGTTCACTAAAATTACAAATAAATATAACGAATTGGAAATTGGCCTGAAAATGGCCAAAAAAAGACCATTCCAAAATGTGGTAGTACATCTAAAAAACAGGAGTTGCCATCATAAGCAATGCCTATAATTTAATAATGCATTCATATGATAAGCTGATAATAAAACGTTTCCTTTTTTGTATTTTTAATGATTGGAAATTAACCGCTTACTGCAACTTCGCAAAGCTTAAAATACAACATAATGGAAAATAGGAATGAAAGCAAATGCCCATTTCAACACGGGGGAAACACATCAACGGGAACATCGGTAATGGATTGGTGGCCAAAGGCACTTGATTTGGATATTTTGCATCAGCATGATACCAAAACAAATCCTTTAGGAAAGAATTTTGATTATCGCGAAGAGTTGAAGAAGTTGGATGTGGAGGCACTAAAGAAAGATTTACATGATTTGATGACCGATAGCCAAGACTGGTGGCCAGCAGATTGGGGTCACTACGGTGGACTTATGATCCGTATGGCGTGGCATGCAGCCGGGACCTATAGAATAGCAGATGGTCGTGGTGGTGGTGGAACAGGGAACCAGCGTTTTGCACCATTGAATTCCTGGCCAGACAATGTGAGTTTGGATAAAGCGAGACGTATACTATGGCCTATTAAAAAGAAATATGGGAATAAAGTTAGCTGGGCAGATTTGATAATCCTGGCGGGTAACATTGCTTATGAAAGTATGGGACTTAAAACCTTTGGTTTTTCATTTGGTCGTGAAGATATCTGGCACCCAGAAAAAGACGTGTATTGGGGTGCAGAAAAAGAATGGTTGGCACCTAGTGATGGTCGTTATGAAGATGTTGATAATCCAGAAACTATGGAAAACCCATTGGCTGCTGTACAGATGGGACTTATATATGTGAATCCAGAAGGGGTAAATGGCAAGCCTGACCCACTAAAAACAGCGGCTCAGGTACGTGAAACTTTTGCACGTATGGCCATGAATGATGAAGAAACTGCGGCATTGACGGCAGGTGGGCACACTGTTGGAAAAACCCACGGAAATGGTGATGCCAGCATCTTGGGACCTGAACCTGAAGCTGCTCCGGTAGAAGCTCAGGGTATGGGATGGGCTAATCCTCATGAGACGGGAGTAGGGCGCTACACCGTGACTTCTGGTTTGGAAGGTGCTTGGACAACGCACCCAACAAAATGGGATGGCGGTTTCTTTGAAATGCTATTTAAACATGATTGGGAACTCCGTAAGAGTCCGGCGGGTGCTTGGCAGTGGGAACCTGTAAATATTAAAGAAGAGGATAGACCTGTAGATGTAGAAGACCCATCTATTCGTCATAATCCTATGATGACAGATGCAGATATGGCTATGAAAATGGACCCTATCTACAAGGAAATTTCCTTAAAGTTTATGAAAGATCAGGACTATTTCTCAGACACCTTTGCTAGAGCTTGGTTTAAACTGACGCATAGGGATATGGGCCCAAAATCCCGTTATTTTGGTCCAGATGCACCTCAAGAAGATTTAATCTGGCAAGATCCGGTTCCTGCGGGAAAAACAGATTATGATGTAGCGGCGGTAAAGGCAAAAATCGGTGCGACTGGTTTGTCTATAGCAGATATGGTTAATACCGCTTGGGACAGCGCAAGAACATTCCGTGGTTCAGATATGCGTGGTGGGGCAAATGGAGCTAGAATAAGACTAGCCCCCCAAAAAGATTGGGAAGGAAATGAGCCTAAGCGTTTAACACGTGTTTTATCCGTTCTGGAGCCTATCGCAGCCGAATTTGGCATAAGCGTGGCAGACGTCATTGTATTGGCAGGAAATTTAGGAGTAGAGCAAGCCGCTAAGGAAGCTGGTTTTAATATTACCGTTCCTTTTACTCCTGGCCGCGGTGATGCTACAGATGAAATGACAGATGTTGATTCTTTTGCACCACTAGAGCCTTTGGCAGATGGTTACAGAAACTGGATGAAGAAAGATTATGTGGTTAGTCCAGAAGAAATGATGTTGGATCGTACCCAATTAATGGGTCTTACAGCGCCAGAAATGACTGTTTTGGTTGGCGGAATGCGTGTTATGGGAACCAATCATGGTGGTACAAAACATGGCGTTTTTACAGATAATGAAGGTGCGTTGACCAATGATTTCTTCGTGAATTTGACAGATATGGGCAATGTCTGGAAACCCACGAGCAAAGAACTGTATGAGATCAGAGATAGAAAAACAGGAGATTTAAAATGGACAGCAACGCGTATGGACTTGGTCTTTGGTTCTAATTCCATTATGCGTGCCTATGCAGAGGTGTATGCGCAAGATGATAATAAAGAGAAATTTGTAACCGACTTTGTAAAAACATGGAACAAAGTAATGAACTTGGACAGGTTTGATCTAGCTTAATAAGAGAATTTTGGGCATATGGTATTTATAGTGCCATATGCCCTTTTTACTTCAATATTTCAAATCACAAACCTGTTTCTGAATTGATATTTCTATAGTAAATGCACTAATTTTAGGGCATGAAAGAAGACCAACCCCTAGAGCTTGTCAAACGAATAAAAGCATTGGCCGATACCGGACTTGTATTTATTCAAGATGAGTTTGATCGGGAGCGTTATGAGGAAATTCGAGAGCTTAGCTTAAAACTTCTGGCCCATTTGGGCAATCAACCACTGAGTGTACTTCGTGACTTTTTTTTGCCAGAAAAAGATTATCCAACCGTAAAGGTTGATGTCAGGGGATTTGTTTTGAATGAAGCCAATGAGATTTTGATGGCCAAGGAAGGAATTGATGGTAAATGGACCATCCCCGGTGGTTGGGCAGATGTTGGCTATTCGCCATCTGAAGTGGTTATAAAAGAGATTGAAGAAGAAACGGGACTTCATTGCTCTGTGGTCAGATTGATGACAGTTTATGACAAGCGTATGCATGCACATCCACCTCAACCTTTTTACATTTATAAATTGATCTTTTTATGTAAAATCGAAAGCGGTAATTTAAAACACGGTTTTGATATGGAAGGGGCAGATTTTTTTTCTGCGGATAATTTACCTGAATTATCTGAAGATAGAATATTGAAAACGCAATTAGAACAACTTTTTAAAATGGTAATGGAAGATGACAAGAATGTTTACTTTGATTGAATTATGAAGAATCAATTACTCAACATAGCATTAATACAATCCACATTGGTCTGGGAAAATCCTGAGAAGAACAGAAGCAATTTTTCGAATAAGATAAAAACCATTTCTTCCGATGTTGATTTAATCATCCTTCCTGAAATGTTCACAACGGGTTTTACCATGTCACCCCGGAATATCAACCCCGAAGAGGGAAAAAGTACCGTAGATTGGATGCTTTATGAAGCAAAAAATTGCAATGCAGCTATTGTTGGAAGCGTTCCTTTTTTTGAAAATGGGGCTTATACGAATAGATTGTTCTTTGTTGAACCTAATGGGGATATTCATCAATATGACAAGCGCCACACCTTTACCTTAGCGGGTGAAGATCAAGTTTATAAAGCAGGGAATAGTCATTTAATCGTCGATTACAAAGGATTTAGAATAAATACAATGATATGCTACGACTTAAGATTCCCTGTTTGGGCAAGGAACACGCAGGATTATGATGTATTGCTTTATGTGGCTAACTGGCCCAAACCCCGAATAGCAGCTTGGGACACACTCCTAAAAGCACGCGCCATAGAAAATATGTCATATTGTATTGGGGTAAATCGCTGTGGTCAGGATGACGCAGGTTACGAATACTCTGGACATTCCGCTGTTTATGATTGCCTGGGCCAACAGCTGGTATTTTCAGAAGAAGAAACCATTCTGTATGCAACTTTGAATAAAGTTCATATTACAAACACAAGGGATAAGCTTAAATTCCTAGACGACAGGGATGGGTTTAGTTTGAAATTGTAAAACTTTGTTCCAACTCCCAATTGGCCCTAACCTCAATTAAGTCTGGGTAATAGCTTACCCTTTCAGGCTGAATTCGTTTTAGATAGTTCCCAGTATCCCATTGCCCATTGCCATTGGCATCAAAAATAATACGTACCCGATATTTTGAGGGTTCTATATTACTGAATTCAAAAATTTTAGGCGCTTTGGCATAAATTTCCTGTATGGTTTCCCCTTTTTCATCAGTAAGTTGAACGAGCAAAGGGTAATTCTCAATTTCGGAAGTAATAGTCATTCTAAGATTGCCGAAATCGGCATAGCTTTTTGTGCCCAATCTTATATTCAGGGTGTCGTTTTCATTGCCAAAGAAATCGGTAATTGCGCCTGGGAGTAATTCCAATTGATAATTTTCATTTGGTTCTTTAGCAAACGTAAAATCGACCTTATTCCCAATACTATCCAATTTAACCGCAAAATCAACCGCGAGGGAGTCCTTGTTCATCAGACCTATTTTGGTTGAATCTATGCCCACAAGAGGTATATTGGCCTCAATATTGAAGGGCTCGGTAAAACTCAAAGTTCTATTTTGGTTAGGTTTCAATAGGAGTGAATCGGCACCTACTTTTCTGTTTTTGACCGTGAAAGTATCAATCACCTGAAGGGTTTCATTTTTAACCGTGAAAACCAAGGAATCCATTTCAAAAGGGGTAAACCAAAAATTCAGACTGTCCTTTTCGCGCTCTTTGGTCAGAATTGTTTTGACAGTATCGGGTAAAACCGACAAAGGCGAAATCTCAATATCCTTCCCACTGCCATAATAACCAAATATGATTTTGTTAGAGGCGGCAAGACTGGGCACTGATATTTTGTAATTAGGTATTTCCTTGAACAAATCCAGTCGATACGTTGAATCCGTCGGGATTGAAATCGTATCCTGAAGAAATGCAATTTTATCCGCATTCTGGTCGAACATATTGTTTTTGGAAGCATCTTTAAGCGCGAACATAGCATATTTGCCTTGCTTTAAGTTACTTAGTGTAAAGATGACCGCACTATCCAAAGTGTTGGTAATATAATTAGGCGGTCTTTGAAAAACTGTTGAATCAGTATAGGCCGTATCGATCTCGTAAAGCATTACACTAACGAAATCGTCAGCTTTTTGATTGAATGCATCCTTTATTGCACCCTTAACTTCCAGTGAATCAATATAACTTCCAGTGGAAAAAACATAGGTCAGAAAGCTATTGGGGTTACCTTCATTATTGTCAACGATACTTTGGCCAAAATTCAAAGTGTAGGTGGTATTCTCTCGCAGTGTATCCTTTATTCTTATCTCGATAAACTTATTCGCTCCCCCTTGAGGTGTAATATCGGGTAAATATTTGAGTGGGGGCGAAACAATCAATTGTTCTTGAACATCTTCCAACTTTACCAATTCATCAAAATAGAGCCTTATTTTGGTCTCCTTGAAATTGATGGTCATATTGTCAGGTTCTGCTTTTAAAAATATGGGTGGGGCAATATCTTTAGGTCCTCCAGTGGGCCTTCCCCTTCTTGCACATTGAATCAATGCAGTTGCTATTAAAAACACGAAGATATAAGCGAAAAAACGTTTGAACATCAATTTATCAATCTATGGAACAAAGTAACACATAATTTGGAAATTGTATTCAAGAATTAACATTGCCTAAAGGATATTCATTCCTTTTGGCATAAGAACTGTTTCAAGTTAAGGGCACAACGGCCATGCTTGTAATATAAAGAGTAACCCCTTTGGCTTCCTGTAAGGTATGGGCACAGATTTCCATAGTAGCTCCCGTAGTGATAACATCATCAACCAAGAGTATGTTTTTGTTCTCCAGTTGTAATGGATCATTAAGTATATAAAGGGCTTTGTTGTTTTGCCAACGGCCTATCCTTCCCTTTTTGGTCTGGGTTTTGGTATTGGCCGTTTTAATAAGTGCATTTTCCAAAAATTCGGCATTTAAATGGTGTGCAAGTCGTTTTCCAAACCCTGACACCTGATTATACCCGCGCTTTTTCAATTTTTTCCGATGCAAAGGAACGGGAATGACATAATCTATTTTATCAATGAAATTGTTTTCAGCAATAATCTGCCCATGCCAGTCTCCCAAAAAACGACCAATTTGTTCCTGATTTCTGTACTTTAAATGGTGAATTAGATTTTTTACAATGCCATTTTCGATAAAAAAAAGAAAAGAATTTGCCTTTTTAATGGTATTTCGTCCAAAAAAAATACGGTCAACGGCATTTTCAACGTTAAAACTATATTCGGTGAGTGGTAATTGATTTCGACAAACGGTACATAGGTGATACTCTCCTCTATTTAATCGTGCATTACATCCAAAACACACCCTAGGTAACAGGATTGAGATGATATCATTTAGTATATTTGAAAGCTTGGAGTACAATGAATCTAAGTTTTAATAACCTACTTAAAGCCGAACAAATTTGATGGACGGACAAGATAATAAATTTAACTACAAGATTATTCTTGCTGCTTTGGTTGCTGTGATTATAGGCATACTTATAGCTTTCTATTATAGCTATGCCCAATCCAATACCCAAATTAGTTTTTTGGAGCAGGAAAAAGAGCTGTTGGTAAAGGACCTTACTTTAATGAAGGCCGATGTTGACAGACTCACTGCACTTAATGAAGTTAACGAAATTGAAATTCAAGGCGCCCGATATGAGGTTCAGCAATTATTGGATTCTGTGGGAAGGTTGACTTTTACCATCCAGAAATTAAGGGAATTCAAAACAGAACTTCGAAGACTGGAATCCAAAAATGACAGTCTTAAGTTAAAGAACAACTTCTTGAGGTACAACAACATGCTTCTTGCTGATAAGAATGCAGAGACTCAGTCACAATTGGAGGAATTAAGAAAGGCAAGCAGTTCTATAGCAGAAGCAGAGGCATTGCAACGTCAACGTATATTGGAACTTAATAAAGAGCTTAAAACCAAAAGTTACTTAAAATTAGAGGGAGCGGAAGGTACTAGTTATAGAATACGAGGTGACAGACCAATCAGGACCAATAAGGCTTCGACCATAGAGAAACTTCGGGGTTGCGTAACCATTATGGCGGATCCGACCATGATAAACAAGGTGAAGGTTCTTTATTTTCAGTTTTTAGGACCTAATATGGGCGTTATTGAAGACAATGCTAATACTATTACCGTACAGGGTAACGTCTACAGTAAAAAGGCCGAAATTGTCTTTATGGGTGAAGAAACGCAACTTTGTGACTTCATCACAATTCCTGAAGGGTCTCTGAAATCAGGAAATTATACTGTTAATATCTTTGAGGACCAAAGATTGCTCGCCTCTGCAGAATTTCAGTTAAAATAACAGATCGTTTTTAGGGGAATGTCCTATTTTTGCCAAATGGCAAAACAAGAAGACGATTTTAAGAAGGTAATTTCGCATGCAAAGGAGTACGGCTATGTATTTCAATCCAGTGAAATATATGATGGATTAAGCGCCGTTTACGACTACGCACAGAACGGGGCAGAACTCAAAAAGAACATAAGGGAATATTGGTGGAAAGCAATGGTTCAACTCAATGAGAATATCATTGGGATCGATGCCGCCATTTTTATGCACCCAACTACGTGGAAAGCTTCTGGCCATGTTGATGCCTTTAACGACCCCTTAATAGATAATAAGGATTCCAAAAAAAGATATCGTGCCGATGTTTTGGTAGAGGATCATGTTGCCAAGATTGAAGGAAAGATAGAAAAGGAAGTTGCCAAGGCCTCGAAACGTTTTGGTGATTCCTTTGATAAAAAACAGTTTTTGGCCACCAACCAAAGGGTGGTCGAGTACCAAGAAAAAGCAACTTCCATATTAAAAAGATTGGGGAGGTCTTTAGAGGATGAGGATCTTGCGGATGTAAAAAACCTTATTGAGGAATTGGATATTGCCTGTCCTATGTCCGGCTCAAAGAATTGGACCGATGTTAAGCAGTTCAATCTTATGTTCGGAACTAAATTGGGTGCATCTGCAGAAACTGCAATGGACTTGTATTTGAGACCGGAAACTGCCCAAGGAATTTTTGTGAATTTCCTAAACGTACAGAAAACAAGTCGCATGAAAATACCCTTTGGGATTGCCCAGACCGGAAAGGCCTTTCGTAATGAAATTGTAGCAAGACAGTTTATCTTTAGAATGCGTGAGTTTGAACAGATGGAGATGCAATTTTTCATCCAACCTGGCTCACAGCAAAAGTGGTATGAAAAATGGAAGGAAAACCGATTAAAATGGCACTTGTCATTAGGTCTGGGAGAGGAAAATTACCGTTTTCATGACCATGAGAAAATGGCTCATTATGCTGATGCTGCGGCCGATATTGAATTTAGGTTTCCGTTTGGGTTTAAAGAACTGGAAGGCATTCACTCCAGAACCGATTTCGATCTAAGTCAGCATGAAAAATTCTCAGGCAAAAAATTACAATATTTTGACCCGGAACTTAAGGAAAACTATGTTCCTTATGTGGTTGAAACTTCCATTGGTTTGGACCGTATGTTCTTGGCCGTTTTTTCCAAGTCGTTATGTGAGGAAGAACTTGAAAATGGCACTACAAGAACCGTATTGAAATTGCCTGCTGTTTTGGCACCAACCAAAGCGGCCGTTTTCCCATTGGTAAAAAAAGACGGACTCC
>JBATIW010000234.1:0-22723 GCA_049668005.1 Maribacter sp. | reverse complement strand
GAATTTGATAAACCCCCTTTGCTTAATTTAGATTCTATGGGTCCTGAAATCAAAGTCAGGGGTGTTCGGAATTCGTGTGAAATATCTGTATATAATTTTGATTTAAGTTTATTGAGTTCCTGTAACTTTTTTGTCTCATCTTCCTTTAATCGCAAATTCAATTGCATTTTCCATCGCCATCTGAAATAGATGATAACGCCATAGACCAGGCCTAAAAATAGCAGTCCGTATATGATTCTTGTCCAAATATTCCAATACCAGGGTTGAGTGATAGTAAAGGAATAAGAGGTGGGTTGCTCATTCCAAACCCCATCATAATTGCTTGATTTGACTTGAAAAGTATAATCATTAGGTGGTAGTTGTGCATAACGCACGGAGTTGATATTCCCTGAATACACCCAATCCTCATCATGGTTCACCAATCTATATTGATATTGATTTTTTTCCGGCAAAGCGTATTGTAAGCTTGAAAAATTGAAAGAAAGGGTATTTTCGTTATGCTTCAATCTTGTGTCAGCAACCATTGGCATTGATTTTCCCAAGACCCCAAAACCAGTGATCGACGTTTTGGGCAATATCTGGTTTTCCCTGATATCCTCCGGGCGAAACCAATAAAAGCCATCCAATCCCCCAAAATATAGTGTTCCGTCTTTATCTATATGATATGCCCCGGTATTGAATTCTGTTGCCAAACCATCATAATTGCTGTAATTTTTAACGGTCGGTATTAAAGACAAATCTTTATTAGGTAAAAATTTGGTGATTCCTTTGTTGCTGCTTAACCAAAGGTTGCCTTCAATATCCGGTAAAATAGCATAAATGACATTGTTGGCCAATCCATAATCCGTTGTATACTGATAAAATACTCCATTGGAAGTATCCAATGCGTTCAATCCACCTCCATTGGTCCCAATCCAGAGAACGCCGTTTGATGAAAAATATAACGCTTTAATACTATTGCTTATGGAAGAATTTGTAATGGGGTTCTGATAAAAGCGTTTCAAAGTATTTGATGTTGGGTTATACCGGACTACCCCATTTGCTTCAGTGCCAATCCACAAATTTCCACTAGTATCTTCCGTGATTACGCGAATATTATTACTTGGGAGCGAATTTTTATCTTGGGGGTCAGCAATAAACTTGTTAATTTCCCCTCTATTTTTGTCAAATTGTAGAAGTCCGTTTTCCCTTGTTCCCAACCAGATATTGTCTTTGCTATCTTTAAAAATGTTCCATACGGTATTGGCCGAGAGTGGTATTTCGGATGTTGAATTAAATTGTGTAAAATTACCTTTTGCGTTTCTAATGATTAGACCATCTTCCTGGGTTCCAATCCAAAGATCGTCATCCTCGTCAACCAGTAAACTCATTATTCTATTAGAAGTAATACCATTTTTACTCGTCGTACTCGTAGTAAATGTTTGCCAACTATTATTTTCAGGTTCGTACTGTGTAAGACCCTTGCCTGAAGTCCCTATCCAGACAGTACCTTTATTGTCTGTAGTGATCGAACGTACAACATCGATATTGATTCCTTCAGGAGTCTGGTTGTTAGTAAACGAGTTGAATTTTTCCAAATATTCATCATAATAACTAATGCCGCCCCCATCAGTGCCAAACCAAAGCGTACCAGAATTATCCTCGTAAATACATAAAATATCATTGTAATGTATGGCCCTGGGGTTATTCTTATCAGCGTTAAAATGTGAAATAGTATTCTTTTCGAAATCCAACAAATACAATCCACGACCATATGTGGCTAGCCATAATCTTCCCTTTTTATCCAGATGGATATCCAATATATTCAGGTTGGCCGGAAGGGGATCGGTAAATGTGAGATTGGATACACGTTGTAATACCTCATCTGCCTGATTCCTAAAATATAGTCCGTCCCCGAAAGTGGAAATCCACTGCCTACCTTGACTATCAGCAACTATGTCACTGAAATTTTCATTTATTTCTTCACCGTAGTAGTCCTTGAAACTTAAGTTTGAAAAACTTTGTGATCCTTTATTGAATTCGATGAGCAATCCGTTGGTAACCATGACCATATTACCGTTATGATCATTTGAAATATTATATATAGGTCCGTTGATTTCTTTTTGTGAGCGTACTTTTTTTGCATTACCCTTTTTGGAATCAAATTGATATAGCCCACTGGAATAGGTGCCAACCCAATAAATAAGATCCTCATCTTGAAAAATTACACTAACATCCTCAATGCCCGGAAATATTTCGAAAATATCTTTTTTGGGATGTAGCTTATATAGTTTCTTGTCTATTGGTATCGTCCAAAGACCACCCTCTTTATCCCGATAAATTTTACCCAAATTGCTGTATTTGGTTTTTGTGATATCCAAATATTTATAAGGGTATATACTGAAGGCTCTCCCATCATATTTATTCAAGCCATCTTGGGTAGCAATCCATAGATAGCCAGTACTATCTTGGGCTATGGAAATTGCGCTGTTTTGTGAGAGGCCATCTTTGACAGATAATTGTCTAAAAGAAATCTGATTTTGGGACTTCACTAGTTGAATCCAAACCAAACATAAAGAGATTGACACAAACTTTATAATCCTTAGTATGTATCTATCTTTTTTCATATTGATAGTTATCCTTTTCAACATATAAGATAAGGAATTCAGAGAACTTCCAGGGGAAACGGGAATTCTTGGAAAAGTAAAAAAGCAGGAGCAAACTTAGCTCCTGCTTCCAAAGTTTTAAAACTGCCAACCTCGTACGACCCCCCAATGGATCAAAATCAGTTTGTGTTGCATTTAATGCCGATTCAGGTAGTTCCCCCGAAACCTATAATCAAGCAAATCACATAATCAACAAGTCAATTAGATGAATTAATACAACATTTCATTAGTTAGGCGGTTAAAGGAACAGTATTATATTCCAATCTATAACACACTTTAAGAGCCGTACTTTTTTGATTGACAGTTTTTTAAATATTATTTAGGTGTTTTTTGTCTATTCGTAATCATAAAAAATATATACAAAACCCCTATGAATTTACAATTTATATACTATTTACCCTCTTTCCCTAGTGGCACTAAAACTCCCATTAATGAAAATCCTTGTTCCTTTATTGCAATTTAGGGTAATATCCAAATATCCTTTTAATCCTAATTCCGTTATTTTCGTTATAACAACTTTACCTTGCTTAGCGAAAAAAGGTTCTTCCCCAATTGATCCTAAGTTAGCGAAACCAAAAACACCATCAAAATCGTTCAGTAATCCTTCAATTTTTTCTGCAACTCCATATTTACCTTTTTTAATTGGATTAGATTGATTTTGCTTGGAAATTAATAATTCCATACTATGCTGATCTAACGACTCATTCTCGATGAACATTAAAGATAGTGTCGCGAATGGAATTCCTTGATTATTTGTTTCCAATGTATTTTCAAAATATACTACCCCACATAATTGTTGTTCCAATGCCCCAGATACTTGCAATTCATATCTTCCTTCACTATAGTTGGACCTATAGCTATCCTGACTACCCTTTGTGCCAGAAATAAACAATAGTGGCAACAGAATCCAAATACTAGTTTTTAATGATTTGACAATAAAATGATACATGGTTACCGTTTATTACCAATTTCAATTGTTGAATTACTCAAATTTATCGTTATCCAAAAATGTGTTTTCAATATTATTATCACTTAGCAGTAGTTCCTGGTTTGGAATAATTTCAGAATCCTTTTCCATTAAAACGGCAACTACTAAAGCAAGCACTAATAAAGCAAACATTAGAATACATTTTTTCATGAGTCAGTTTTTTATTCCTATCAGCTATGATATTGATATGTGGGGGAACAAAAACAAATTTCATTAATCTAATTTATTGGAAGTGTTTTTAGTAGAGAAGCATTAATGTATAAATGGTTGTAAAATATGTATGATTGACAAACTGAGATGACAAAGGGTCCTGCCCAATAAAATTTTGTAGGAATTAGCCTATAAAACACTACTTTTAAGGGGCCAAACAGTATGTATTGGAATACATGCCAATCATACTTAAATTACTTCCATTGACACAAATTCTTCAGAATATTAGGAACATAATTTTATATTTGATTAACTTACCAGAGGACTATTCAAAATGTTAGAAGTTGTAATTGTTGATGATGAGATAAAAGCACTCCAGAGCCTTTCCTGGGAGCTGACTAATTTCAGTAATGAAATCAAAGTAAACGCTTCTTTTACAAACCCTTTGAAAGCTTTGGAATATCTGGGGAAAAACACCCCAGATTGTCTGTTCTTGGATATTGAAATGCCTACCATGGATGGTTTTCAGTTCATTCAAAAACTTACCAACAAGAATTTTCCGGTAGTGATAACAACGGCTTACAATCAATACGCTATTAAGGCACTCAAAAATGAAGCAATAGATTATCTATTAAAACCAATTGATACAGACGATTTAAAAGATACAATTGCTAAAATAAAAAAGTTCAATAGCAGGACTTATACATCTGATCGACTAGAGAAGATTCTTTTGAATTTCAATGCCAATACCACGCATAAAAAAATTACTTTCAATACGGACGGTAAGTTGCTTTTTTTGGAAAGCAATGAAATTCTTTACGCTGAATCTGACGGCAATTACAGCACTATATTTCTTACTGACGGCCAAAAGATTGTTCTTACTAAAAAACTTAAGGAGGTGAATGATCTATTGCCCAATGATTCTTTTTACCGAATCCATAATTCATATATAATCAATCTACATAAAATCAAGGAATTTTTAAAAACCGATGGTTATGTAGTTCTAAATTCAAATCATAAGATTCCCGTTTCTAGGCAAAAAAAGTCTGATTTCTTGGATATGATATAAATAATTGATGTTCTCCACGCACCTCCACCTTACAACTATTAAAAAGTTAGTATCCATACGTTTTTGGAAATATGGTTTCTTCTTTTCTTTCATCTTCCATGTACAAATAGTACATACCCAAAATATTCCGGATACTTTTAAGCATACGACCGATAGCCTAATTGAAGAGGGGCCAAAGACATATGCAGCATTGGATGCTGTTTTAAAGCCTTACAGAAAAGATACAATCTTAATGCGCTTTTTTGCCGACAATGCCACAAAAAACGATTATCATGATGGTGGCTCTTATGCATTTAACCAACTTGGGAGGCGATATCGAGATCTATCCCAGTATACCGAAGCCATTGGTCTTCACCAAAAAGCTTTAGAACTCGCAACTGAATGCGATAATGCGGAATTAAAGGTGTTTAGTTTGAATATGCTTGGGGTAATCTACAGTAGAATGGATGCTATAAAATCAGCCCTCAATTATTATCAGGAAGCTTTGGTGCTTGCGGAAAGTGTTGAAAATGATTCTCGGAGTATCAAACGGAGCATTAATGTTTCCTTAAACGGAATAGGAAATATTTATCGAAAACTTGGACAGTATGAGCTGGCCATTGAAAAATTTGCGAAGTCATTGAAATTGGAAGAGGAGTTGGAAAATAATCTAGGCCTCGCCATTAACTATCAAAACATCGGAGAGTGTTACGAGGCTCAAGATAAGTTGGAAGAAGCGTTGGAAAATTTTCAAATTGCCCTGACCTTAAATAATCAAATTAATTCCAATAGAGGTAAGATCATTTGCGGCTATAGCATAGCGCATGTTTATGTTCATCAAAATAAAAGCGAGGAAGCAGAGGATATTCTTGTTCCAGTACTTAAAAATGCAAGACGCCTCGGAGATCAGAAAATTATTTCTGAGGTTCTTATAAATCTCGGAATTGCTTTGCTTGAACAAAAAAAATATAAGGAAGCAGATAATCGACTTAGAGAAGGTTTGAAGATAGCTGAACAATATAAATTGCCTGAGCAAATAATAGATGCCTGTAAGCCCTTGTCAAAATTATGGGAAGGTCAAGGAGATTACAAGAAGGCATTACAATATTACCAACAAGCCAAATCATTGGAAAGTGAAATTACCAACACCTTTAATCTTAGTTATGTCACTGAATTAACCACAAAATATGAAACTGAAAAAAGTGCTAACGAATTACAAGAACTTGCCTCGGAGAATGAGCGGGTAAAGACAAGACTTCGTAAAAATCAGACTTCTTTATTAATTGGCGGTTTTGCTTTAGCGCTGTTGGCGGGTATCTTCTATATTCTTTACAGACAATACCAACTTAAGAATGACAAAAAATTGTTGACCCTGGAGCAAACAATGCTTCGAAGTCAAATGAATCCACATTTTTTGTTCAACTCATTGAATTCAATCAAGTTGTACATTATAAACAATGAGAAAAAGAATGCAGTTCATTACTTGAACAAATTCTCTAAATTGGTGCGGAAAATATTGGAAGCATCCTCCTTGAAAGAAATTTCCTTGGCCGAGGAATTGGAAACGGTTGAACTTTATATGAATATAGAGAATATTCGTTTTTCCGATGAAATAAATTTCAATGTATCCATTGACGATGACATTGATATACATACTGTTAAGATGCCTTCCCTGATATTACAACCATTTCTTGAAAATGCCCTTTGGCACGGTCTTTCATCGAAAGAAGGAGAAAAGAACATTGACCTTAAGGTAAGTAAAGGCAACAGTAATTTCATTGATATTAGTATTACCGATAATGGTGTGGGACGGGATGCCTCCGAAATAATCAAAAAGAGCAAGGTATTAAAACGAAAATCTGTCGGAATTGCAATCACCAAGGAACGATTGGCAAATTTTGCTAAGGACTACCAGAACACTTTTGATGTGGCCATCATTGACCTATTCGACAAAGAACACAACGCAGTAGGTACTCAGGTTGTTTTACATATCCCTACAATTTAGTATGCTCAGCAGCTATTTGCTCTAGTTCTGCATACCATTCTTCCCCAAATTTTCTTATTAAAGCCTCTTTGACAAATTTGTATACCGGTACTTTAAGTTCTTCTCCTAATGCGCACGCAGCATCACATATTTGCCACTTGTGATAATTAACAGCCGTTAGTTCTGTATATTCTCTCACACGAACAGGATACATATGGCAAGAAACAGGCTTTTTCCATGATGTCGCTCCATGATTATGAGCTTCTTCGATTCCACATTTGGCCGTTTTGTCATCAGCATAAACTACATAGGCACATTCAGTCTTGTTAACCAAAGTAGTTTCCCACTCTCCATCCTCACCTTTGATAAATGCTCCTTGTTCTTCAATGGCCGCTATTCCTTCAGGGCGAAGAAAAGGTTTGATGTCGCTGTAAATATCAACTAGGATTTCTGTTTCATGATCCTCTAAAGGTGCGCCAGCGTTACCATCAACGCAGCATGCCCCTTTGCAAGCACTAAGATTGCACACAAAATCATTTTCAATTATTTCCTCGGACACAATGGTCTTACCCAGTTGGAACATTTTACCAATATTTGCGTCCAAAGATAGGTTTTACTTCTTTAATATTTAGCCGAATATTTTTGGTTTGGAACATCTAAATACTAATTGGTTAACGTAGATTTGTCGGCAATTTGAATACTTGTTACTAATTATGGAATTAAATTTAAACTTTAGGGAAATCGCCACATCAAGCATGGTGCTTTTTGCAGTAATTGATATTATTGGCAGCATTCCTGTTATTATAGGATTGAGGGGCAAGATAGGGCATATTCAATCTGAAAAGGCATCCTTAGTGGCTGGAATATTAATGATAGCCTTTCTTTTTATTGGAAAGGAAATTCTAACATTAATTGGAATCGATGTGTATTCATTTGCAGTCGCGGGTTCTTTTGTCCTTTTCTTTCTAGCTATAGAAATGATTTTAGGTATTACGCTTTACAAGGATGATGCACCTGACAGCGCATCAATTGTTCCCATAGCTTTCCCCTTGATTGCCGGTGCTGGAACCATGACCTCCTTATTATCCTTAAGGGCAGAATATTACGTTGAAAATATTATTGTAGCCATAATAGTAAACATTATCTTTGTTTATCTTGTTTTGAAATCCTCAAAACGAATTGAAAAGGTACTTGGTAAAAATGGCATTAGTATCATCCGAAAAGTTTTCGGTGTTATCTTACTTGCCATTGCAGTGAAATTATTTACGACAAATATCAATGCATTATTTTAAATAAATGAATAAGACATTTATCATCATATTGATTGTTTTGGCAATACTACTGATTGCTTACAACGTGACCTTGATAGATTTTAACAACCCTTTGGAAGGAAATAGTATTATAGCAATAATTGGCATATTGGCCGCATTATGTGCCATAGTGCTACTATTGATCTTTATGACTTCCCGCAATATTCAAAAGGAAATTGAAGAGGATTAGGCCTCGAAGTTTTCGTTTTTGTAAGCTCTCAACTTCTGAATATCTTTAGAAATATGAGATTGTCACTGCTTTTTACGTTATTTTTTGTTGCTCTTGGTTTTCCACAAGAAGTAACCTTCAAGAAGGGTGAGATTATAGATTCCATTCCCGTTGTCGGTACAACCAATAACACTTTTGCCTTATATCTTCCCAATGGGTACGATCCTTCAGCACCTTCCACAATACTATTTATTTTTGATCCCGGGGCAAGGAGTATATTGGCTATACAACCATTCTTGGCCTCAGCTGAGAAATACAACTACATTCTGGTGTGCTCCAATACTACTAAAAATGGGCCATACGAATCCAATTTTAGGATTGCCAATCATTTGTTCAGCTATATATTTTCAATATTTAGCATTGATGAAAGACGCATTTACGTTTCAGGTTTTTCCGGTGGTGCACGTTTGGCTACCGCAATTGCTGTTTCATCAGCGTCTATTCAGGGCGTAATTGGATGTGGTGCAGGGTTTGGTGGGTTGCCATATATCCCCACCGCTGAAAGTGGGTTTTCATATGTTGGTCTTGTTGGGGATCGGGATATGAACTACCAGGAAATGATAAAAATAAAAAACTGGCTCACTACCCAACCCATAAATGGGGAAGTCTTTGTATTTGAGGACGACCATCGATGGCCGCAACCGGAGCAATTACTACTGGCATTTAGTTGGCTAGAACTACAAGCCTATGAAAAGGGCATTATACCAAAAAAAGACATAGACATCAAAGCCATTTTCCTGGAAAACCTTATGGTAGCAGACACTCTTGAAAGGAAAAACAATATTTTATTAGCCGTAGAAGAATATGAACGAATTATTAGGAATTATGCTCCATATTTTGAGCTGGATAGCCTAGTGAACAAGATCAAAGAACTAAAAAGGCTTAAAAATTATAAAAAGGAATTCAAAGACCAGAAACGTATTGCCTCATTAGAAGACACCTTAAGATTGAAGTTTCAGGAAAAGTTCAGTACAGAAATTGAATCAAGCAGGGGAAAGGACAATTTTAAGTGGTGGCAAAAAGAAATTGGGAAACTTGAGGTCAAATATATAAACAGTAAACAAAACCATTACCAAAATTTGGGCAAAAGATTACAGCAAAGTTTATTTGCTATGGCTTATGAATCTTCCAATGGTTATATTCAAAACAAGGAGTTTAATAAAGCCTTATACTGTGACCAGTTGTTAATTGTCTTACAACCAAAAAGTCAATTCATACAGTTTAGGGTAGCACAATCCTATGCTAGAGTCAATAATATGAAAAAGCTATTAGAACATTTGGAACGGGCGTTGCAATTGGGGCTGAAAGACATGGAATATCTCAGAAAAACAAAGGAATTCAACCCTTATTTAAACCATGAATCCTTTAAAAAACTGCTGGAAAAATACGAGATGAATTAATCAAAAAAGTGATTGTTTTATATTATGCCCTATTCTAGTTCCTTGATTCAATCACTTCCTCTTCCCCCTGTCTAATCATTGGCTTATCCAAATCCAATACCTTTTTAAGCATGGCATCTGAGGTACTCTTGATTTTGGCATGAACATTGGCCCCGAACAATTGCTCTGCCAATGCCGCTTTTAAATAAAGTTTAAGTTGCTCTTCAAAATCGTAGAAATTCATTTTTAGGCCTCGGTTTACAGAATAATCTACAAACCTTTCGAAAAGAATATCATCTACCTTAAAAGCATCAATAAATTCATCTTTAGAAATATCATCAAAACGCTTTCGGTCCTCATCTAAATACTCAAAAACAAAAAAGGAAAGAAAGCCAAGACTGTCCATGCTTTCTACAGCTTCTTCCTCATTGGTCCCTATCGGCACAAATACATCCGGGATAATGCCACCTCCACCATAAACCACTCTACCCTTCGGAGTTGTGAATTTCAAAGAGTCAGCTACTTTAATACTGTCAACAGATACCATTTCCCCATTGTGGTACCTATCGGTAAAACGCTTGTAATAGTCTTTATTCCCATTTTCATAGGGGCGTTGTATACTACGGCCCGTTGGCGTATAGTAACGCGAAACCGTTAGTCTAACAGCCGAGCCATCGCCCAACTCCATCTCACGTTGCACCAAGCCCTTACCAAAGGAACGACGGCCAACAATCGTTCCAATGTCGTTATCCTGTAAAGCCCCAGCAATAATTTCGCTGGCAGAGGCAGAACGCTCATTGATTAAAACATAAATAGGCTTGTCTTCAAAACTTCCTTTAGCTGTTGCATATATCTTATCTATTTTACCTTTTTTGTTTTTTGTAAAAAGGATCATTTTTCCGTCTTCCAAAAATTCATCGGCCATCTGTTCCGCAATGCCCAAATAACCTCCTGGATTGTCACGTAAATCCAAGGTTAGCTTTTCAGCTCCTTGTTTTCTCAACGCTTTAAGAGCTGATTTAAATTCCTTAAAAGTTGATTCGGCAAAACGATTCACCTTGATATAGCCCATTATAGGTGTCATCATGTAATAAGACTCAACACTTTTTATTGGGACAATATCCCTTTTAATATTTACTTTAAAAGTCCTGTCCTCGCTTTTACGATAGACTGTTAGCTCAACATAAGACCCTTTTTTGCCTTTTAACTTTTCCACAATTCTATCACTTTCCAGGCCTCGTCCATACAATGTGTCATTGTCTGCCATTAAAATACGATCACCGGGCAAAATTCCCTTTAAAAAACTTGGGCCATCATCCACCGTACGTATGACGGAAATTGTGTCTTTATAGGGGTAAAAATTAATGCCAATACCCACAAAGTCCCCTTTCATATTCTCGGAAACCTCATTCATTTCCCGCTTGGGAATATACACGGAATGGGGATCTAATTTTTCAAGGATATTATTTACGGTAACATCAACGATACTGTCCGTATCTACATCATCAACATATTCGTAATCTATATAATCTATCAACCTATTAAGCTTGTCCTTTTTGGAATTTGTAGTAAATAGTTTTTCAGGGGTATCATTGAAATGAAGTTTGCCCCCGATAAAAACACCCAAAGCAAGTGCTGCAGCAATGATTGTGGGCAATATGTAATTATGCTTCCTCTTCATAAGGTCTTACTAACTATGTTAAACTACTGATTCTTCAATAATGGGCATATGAACAAGTTCAACCCCGGCCTTATTTAGAAACTTCAAGCCCGAATCATCTTTGTATGCGATTTGATATACAACACGTTTTATGCCAGATTGATGAATTAGCTTACTACATTCTTTGCATGGTGAAAGTGTAATGTACAATGTTGCCCCTTCACTTGATTGTGTTGATGATGCCACTTTGGACAAAGCATTGGCTTCAGCATGAAGCACGTACCATTTGGTATAGCCATCATCGTCCTCACAAATATTTTCAAATCCGGAAGGGGTACCATTATACCCGTCCGAAATAATCATTCTGTCTTTTACGACAATCGCCCCCACTTGTCTACGTTCGCAATAGGATAATTTACCCCATTCCTGAGCCATTCTTAAATATGCCTTATCGTATTTTTCTTGTTTGGTTTTTTTCATAAAGCCAAAAACAATTTTTTTTGGTAAAGGACTAAGATACCTGCTTTAAAAAATCCCCACAAAACTAAATGGTTAAATTTAACATAAGCCTACCAAGGGAACGTTGTAATCAACATAGGTATTGTAATGATAATGACCAAAATTGAAGTTACGGTTACAAAAAATTCGCGTTTCAACTTAAAAATGGATTGAAGCACAAAAGCCAAGCCAAGAACCAAAAGCACAATAAGCACCTGGGATAATTCAATCCCAGCAGCGAAACCCAAAAGAGGCGAAAGTTTTTCATCTTCCCCAGACATTAGCATTTTAAAATAATTACTGAAACCAAATCCGTGGATAAGGCCAAAAAAGGCAGTTGCCAAGACATGTAATAAAATACTTCTTTCAGTAGCGACTGATCTAATATATAATAAGTTAAAAACCGCCGTCAAGAGTATAGTCACCGGGATTAGGAATTCTATCAGACCAACATCCATTACCAGGATATCATAAACCGACAATCCTAAGGAAAGACAATGGGCAATCGTAAATACCGTTGCCAGAACCAATACGCTCTTCCAACTATTAAAGGAGAACGGAAGGCTTAGTGCAGTCAAAAATAAAATATGATCATAAGCTGCAAGATCCAACACATGCTTAAGGCCCAATTCAATATAAAACAAGAAATTCCCCATTTTTGGTACTATAATTATTAGGTTATACCTCTTTCTTTTTGAACTTGTTCATAGGCCTTTTGAACCTCCTTGAACTTCTCTTCGGCTCCTTTTTTTATGGCCTCATTTTCAGTATTTACCCTATCAGGATGGTATTTTTTAGCCATTGTGCGGTACGCCTTCTTAATTTCATCATTAGTGGCTGATTTATCTATCTCCAGAATTTTATAGGCATTATCCGCAGACTTCACAAACATGGCCATTATACTTTCAAAGTCCCGCATGGTTACCCTCAAGTATCCGGCAATCTCACGAATTTTATTTATCTCTGGTTTACTGACAGCACCATCAGCCTGCGCAATCCCAAATAAAAAGTGAAGCAATTGCAACCTAACCTCGTAGCGTGTTCTTTGGTTCAAAAACGCACTAATACGCTGGGCCGAAATTTCATGTTTTTTATTAATCTCATTAAATGTCCTAAATATGGCATTGGCTTTATCCTTACCATAATTGACCACAAAATACTGGCGCACATAGTCCATTTCACGTTGATTGACCGTGCCATCAGCCTTGATTACAATAGAGCATAAAGAGAGTAAATTCAGTTCAAAATCGGCTGGGGAAACCTTTTGGCGAGTCATATCGCGAAACACCGTACTTGGCCCACTACCACTGCTATTGAGACTATCAATAAAACTCCCAAGTAAAAATCCGATAATCGCGCCTGGCAACCTAAAAAACGAGTATCCAAGGAGTGCAATGAACCATTTAATCATAATTTGAAGTAATTTTTGCCAAAGATATAATTTTAACCAGCAAAACAAGTGGTAATGAAAAGTTAAGGTAAACCCCATACATACGACAAATTGGTTATCTTTGAAAACTTTTATAAATCAATAAAAAAATAAAATATGTATCCTGCTGAATTGGTAAAACCTATGAGAGAAGATTTATCTTCTGTTGGGTTCGAAGAATTATATACGGCCGAAGCGGTCGAAAGTGCTATTAAAAATGAGGGCACTACATTGGTAGTTGTGAATTCTGTTTGTGGCTGCGCAGCTGCAAATGCACGTCCAGCTGCTAAAATGAGCCTGATGAACAATAAAAGACCTGACCATATTGTTACGGTCTTTGCTGGCGTAGACACTGAAGCTGTGAATGCTGCCCGTAATATGATGATTCCTTTTCCTCCTTCTTCGCCGAGCATGGCCTTATTCAAAGACGGGGAATTGGTTCATATGATCGAACGACATCATATTGAGGGAAGACCTGCTGAACTCATCGCAGAGAACTTAACAGAAGCGTATAACGAGTTCTGTTAAATCCCTAAATAAAAAAATAGCTTAAAAACCGCTCCTAAAGGAGTGGTTTTTTATTTTTGTGACATGCAAAAAATATTGGCATATCCACTTACTGTTATTTATTTCCTGCTTTTTGGTTTAACGCTTTTAGTGTTTCACCCTGTGCAATGGATATGCTTTAATATCTTTGGATATGGGCCTCATAGAGGAAGTGTCGCCCTTCTAAACCTTTGCCTGCTGCGATGTACCCATATTTTAGGTACCACCTATGCGTTCAACAATCCACATAAAATACCTACGGACAAGCCATTGATCTTGGTATTGAACCATCAAAGTATGAACGACATTCCTCCCATTATTTGGTTTATGCGTAAACATCACCCCAAATTTGTGAGTAAGATTGAACTGGGCAAAGGCATACCCAGCGTATCCTATAATCTTAGACATGGTGGTTCTGTATTGATCGACAGGAAAGATAGCAAGCAAGCCTTGGCGCAAATCGCCAAACTTGGAAAGTACATTGAAAAACACAATCGAAGCGCTGTGATATTTCCTGAGGGAACAAGAAGTAGAAATGGCCATCCGAAAAACTTTCAGCCTACAGGTCTCAAAATATTGATGAAAAATGCGCCATCGGCATTAATTGTTCCCATTAGTATCAACAACTCTTGGAAAATGCTACGCTATGGCAAATTTCCATATGGAATAGGCAATCGAATTAGTTTTGATGTTCACAAGCCTATAGAAAACCATGGAAATTTGGAGGAATTGATTGCCTTGGTCGAAAAACGAGTCATTTCTGGAATAAATCCACCTAAATGAAAGATCAGGAAATTATTGAGCAAACCATTGCCTTCGTTCAAAAAACCTTAAAGGGTGCTGAAGGGGGCCATGACTGGTTTCACACCCATAGGGTCTTCCTTAATTCAAAACATATTGCCAAAGGCGAGGGGGTTTACAATCCAGTAGTTGCTTTAGGGGCCTTGCTTCACGACATCGCCGATGCAAAGTTCCATGATGGCGATGAAAGTGTAGGTCCTAAATTAGCCAAGGATTTTCTTGATTCAATAAACGTGGAACCGGAAATTATTGAACATGTGGTAAACATCATTGACAATATTTCATTCAAAAACAGTTTATCCAATGATGGGTTGAGCAAGTTCAATTCCAAAGAACTTCAAATTGTGCAAGATGCAGACCGTTTGGATGCCATAGGTGCTATTGGAATTGCAAGGGCCTTCAACTATGGCGGATTTAAAAATCGGGAATTATACAATCCAGCTATTAGCCCCAATTTGAATTTAACCAAAGCGGAATACAAAAAATCAGCTACTCCGACTATCAATCACTTCTACGAAAAACTACTTTTACTTAAAGACAAAATGAACACCCAAACCGGTAAAAAGTTAGCGGAGGAAAGACATGCATTCATGCAAAATTTCCTAGACCGGTTTTATAAGGAATGGAACGGCAATTCGTAAATTGTAATAAGCTATTGCTTTAAGTGAAAAGAGCACTTTCCATTATCTAAAACAACTTCATCTGTCCATTTTTGAATTGTTCATGAATCGCCTTGTTAAGTTTGGGAAGCTCCTTATCCTTAAAATAGGTGCGCCTTGCCAATCGTGCCAAATCATGAATCTGTTCCGCTATTTTACCTTCGCCACGGCCCCGAATACCTATACGACTATCGTTCAAAGAACCACCATGACATGCCTTAATTAAACTAAGAACCTTATCGGCTTTATCAGGCATGGTCTTACGAATCCAATCAGTAAAAATATGTCCTATGGCCCCATTCAAGCGAACCAATATAACCACAAAAGACAGTGCCCCCTGGTCTGAAACCGCTTTTGCCATATTCATTATTTCATGACTATTGATTCCTGGGATTATGGGAGCAAGCATTGCATTCACGGGAATACCATTGTCAGAAAGTATTCTTATGGTATCCAATCGTCTTTTAATGGTTGCCGTTCGCGGTTCCAAAATGCTGCGGGTATCTTCCGATAAGGAAGTTATCGATACATTAACACCTATTAACTGATCCTTGGCAAGTTCTTTTAAAATGTCAAGATCCTTTAAAATCAAAGCATTTTTAGTTATGATCCCAACAGGATGTTTGTACTTTAAAAATACTTTTAGACAAGCTCTGGTAATATTGAATTTCTTTTCGGCTGGCTGATAACAATCCGTATTTCCAGAAAGCACAATTGTTTCTGCCTTCCATCTTTTGTTTTTTAATTTGTCCTCTAGAAGCATTGGAGCATCTTTTTTCACCAATATCTGTTGTTCAAAATCCAACCCGGCACCATAGCCCCAAAATTCATGTGTATTGCGCGCATAACAATAAATGCATCCATGCTCACAGCCTTGATAAGGATTGAGTGAATATTTCATTCCCACATCAGGACTAGTTACTTTGTTTACAATGGTCTTAGGGAAAATTGGTAGGTAATTGGTTCTAATACTATGGGCCTCTTCACCCTCAATGCGACAGAATTCGAGGAAATCATCACGTGATTCGTGAATGAACTGCATAAACTTGTTGGGAACATAGTGTTGTGCACCTCTGCCTTTCGTATAGCTTGAATTTTTCAATATAGGATTTATTCCAAATTTATGGATTATTTCCTATTAATACTTGTGGATTCTGTTAATTTAGAGAAACTTTTACCAATTGTTTTTTACTTCCTCTTTTGGCGTAGAACAATATTTTGTTTTCCAAGGTGTTGACCAATGGCATAGAGACCATTAAGGGTAAGCGTGCATCTTTGTCATCTATTAGTTTTTTGTAACTAAGATGTCCATTTTCATCAAGTTTGATCACAAACACATTGCGGTTTCGACTAAGGCCTTGTTTAAATAATAGTCGATCGCCAGCTAATAATTGTGGATTTTCTGCAGCGGTACTGATAAAGAAATAGGTATTCCCATCTTTGGTATAGGAGCAATAAGAGGCATAGGCCCCATCACCTTGGGTTACCTCGGCCTTGTTTATATTTCGCGCCCATAACATGTCCCCTGTTTTACTAAGTTTAGCACTCACGATGTCATTATGGTGGTATCTGGTTACCTTAAGTCTACCCCCGCTTGAATTGGCCTGTACACTGGAAGTCACAAAATACTCCTCAGCATTGAAATGTATGCTGCCATCATTGGCTACATCAACATTTTTAAATACCAAGTCCTTAATAACCTTCTCCTCTTCACGTCCAAATTTGTCCATCATAAACTGTTCTGAAAAGGGGCTGTATTTTTTTGAATTAACAGCTAGTGTATTTGGATTTAAATTGAAATACGCCAAACCATTATATCTATTGTCCTTTCTATTGGCGTAAAAACCAACACACAGCAATTTATTTCCTTTTATAATGGGCATTAAGGCCTCTGAAAATTTACCGGGAACATCGAAAATCTGTGTTTGGGCTCCAGCCTTTGATACTTTTATCAATTCATATTGAAACTTACGTTCTGTAGCTTGAAAACGTTTTTTCTTGAAATATGCCTTGCCAATTATATAGGCCTCTTCCAAATTGCTGGAGAAAGCAACATTTTCAAAGGCATAGTTCTTCTCTTCAACTTCCGCTGAAAAGTCATGCGCTATTACTTTTTTTAAGCTCGAATTAAACAGGTAAATAAAATGCTTGTTGTTCTTCCCCTTTTTAAAATGGGTACTTATAACGAATGCATTCTTCTTATCATTGAAAAGAACAGATGTTGTAAAGCCCGATGAGAAGTTTCGATTATAGTAGTTTTTGTCCAACGGATTGGATACTTCCTGTGATGGAATGGTCAATAACGATTCCCTTGTAAAGTTCATTCCTGAAAGTGGACTGCGATGCACTGAATATTCGTAGGCAAAAGCGTCGTAGTCATAATCCAAAAAGATGAGATAAATCTGTCCATTAGCAACATAACCATCAACCAGGTTGGCATTTTTAAATTTGTAATTATACTCATTGATCAACTGCATATTGGCATCATAATGCTCGATGAAATAGCCTTTAGGCCTAAGAACGACCCCAGTATAATAAGATCTTACTAGGAATGTACCCCCTATACCATCTTCAGATATCGTTAGAAGATTCGAATATTTATACCTATCGTTATATTTTTCGCCAATGGCAAAATCGAGAGGGATGTCCTGTGCGGTCAACACGCAGGAAATTGCTAGAAAAAAAAGCAAGGACATACTTTTTCGCAAATTCATAAATAGGGTTTTATATGCTATTATTTGCCTGGGAAATGGGCCTTTCGTTTTTCCAAAAAGGCAGTGGTTCCTTCTTTAAAGTCGTCAGTTCCAAAGCACTTTCCAAAGGCATTGATCTCCGTGGCATATCCGTTAATACTATTGTTAAAACAATCATTTACGGCTTTTATTGCATAGCTAATGGCAACGGGGGAATTATTCGATATTTTGGTTGCAAATTTCTGGCAAAGACCTAATAATTCATCCTGGGGAACAACATGATTTACAAGACCATAATCCAAGGCTTGTTCAGCATTGATCATTCCTGCAGTCATAATCATTTCCATTGCCCTGCCCTTACCCACCAATTGCGGTAAACGTTGTGTACCCCCGTAGCCCGGAATAACACCCAAAGAAACTTCGGGCAAACCCATTTTGGCATTGTCACTTGCCACCCTAAAATGGCAAGCCATAGCCAACTCCAATCCTCCACCTAGCGCAAAGCCATTCACAGCGGCAATAACTGGCGTAGTTAGATTCTCAACGAAGTCGAATAAGAGTTCCTGACCTTTGGCGGCCAATTTTTTTCCTTCCTTAACAGAGAAGTCAGCAAATTCCGAAATATCAGCTCCTGCAACGAAAGCTTTCTCCCCGGAGCCAGTAATAATGATTGCCAACACTTTTTTGTCTTTTTCCAATTTCGAAAAAGCCTGGTGTAATTCCTTAATCGTATCTCTATTGAGGGCGTTGAGTTTGGTAGGGCGATTTATTGTAATGATGGCGATAGTACTATCGATATCAACCAAAATATTCTGATATTTCATTTGTTTCAATTATTAGACGGTTGCTCTTTGGGGAAAATTACCGTAAAAACAGTACCCTTTCCCGCTTGGGATGTAAAATCAATACTTCCATTGTAAGTTTCAACAATATTCTTTACCATCCCTAATCCCAATCCCATTCCGCTGGATTTGGTAGTGAATTTTGGTTCAAAGATCTTATCATTGAAATCATCTGTGATGCCTATTCCATTATCTGCCACGGATATCTTAACCTTATCCCCTTCTGAAGCTACAGAAACCAAAATCCTTGGCGATTCTACCTCAGGGACCGCCTGGATAGCATTTTTAACCAAGTTGGTGATAACCCTAATTAATTGTGTTCTATCCAGTTTTGCAATAATCTCATCTTCATCAGAAACAAAGTGGATGTAATTTTCATTGAATATATCCAAAGCCAGCTTTACAACCTTAACCACGTTCAGAGTCTCATTCTGCTGGGCTGGCATTTTGGCAAAATTCGAAAAAGCAGATGCAATACTGCTCATAGTATCAATTTGCTGGATTAAGGTTTTGGTGTACTCGGCAACTTTGATCTTTATATTCGGGTCTTTAGGGTCAAATTTGCGTTCAAAACTCTGCACGCTCAATCGCATAGGTGTCAATGGATTCTTAATTTCGTGCGCTACTTGTTTTGCCATTTCCCGCCATGCTTGTTCCCTTTCGCTACGTGCCAGTTTTACTGCACTTTGTCCAAGCTCATCGATCATGGCGTTATATGAAGTTACCAACTTTCCTATTTCAGAACTTGAATCCTCTATAAATATTTTTTTATTACGTTTGGTAAGATCGGTCTGCGCCAACATCTCGGTAACCGTATCCAATGATCGGGTAATATATTTTGAAATGAAATAAGCGAGTGCAATTGCTATAAGAAACATAATCAAATAAACCCCGCCTAAACGCATCAAAAATTCTTTGAGTTCCATATCATTGAAAGTAGGGTCCTCATAATACGGCAAATTTAAAATCCCGATAGGTTTAAATTTATTATCGTTAATATAAGTGTACGAAGCCTGGTACTTTTCGCCTGCTGCGGAATTCTCCTCAATATAACGTTTGCCAGCACTTATTTCCAGTTCATTAAGAACTTCAGCGTCCAAACAATTGGAAATGGAATCTTCTTCAAATCTAGGTTGGGAGCTTTTGATCAATTCCCCTTCCAAATCATATATGTTGAAATTTACGTTTTGAACATCGGCAATCTGATAAATCTCTTCCCTAAAAATCAATCCTAAATTTTCAGTGGTAATAGGATAGGTGGTTTCTTGGAGTGTGTAACTAATACTTTGTTTTATCTGAGCTTCTTTACGTTCCAAACGATCGGCGTGATAATCCTTTGTTTGCTCTCGATATTGATAAACGGTAATTCCGGCTATCAATATTGATGCGATCAGCACTAACAATATCATGGTAGCGAAAATTCTTGAACGGAGAGATAATTTTTTGAACAAGTATCTGGAATTTGAAGTTAAAGATAGCAATAATGGCCACGCTATAAAATTCCAAAAAACAATTCACAAATGCCAATAACGACACCCGCTAAATTATCCAAGAAACTTTAATTTATACTACAAACATCAAGCCAAAGGCCTTCGCCCAATATCCAAATACCAATGGTCAACCTACAATAAGGACGTAATATTGAAATTTAAATATGGGTTTTGTTAGTTTGCTTATGCATTCGGATTCTTCCTCTGAATACGCGCATAAAGACGAATCCCAAGCATTAGTAAAATACCAAGAACAATAATACCTATGACACCAAAAATCCAATTGAAAGCACTTTTAAGAATCACCAAAAAAACAACTGCGAATAAAATCAAGGTAGCACCCTCATTCCATATGCGCATAAATCTTGATGTATAATTTACCTCATCACGCTGCAATTGTTTGTAGATCTGATGGCTTTTCATATGATATAAAAACAACAGAACAACAAAAGCCAATTTAACGTGCATCCACGGTTCTTGCAACCAAATTGGTTGTAAAACCAATAACCAAATTGCAAATATGGTACTTAAAATAGCCGAGGGCCAAGTGATAATTTTCCATAGGCGTTTGGTCATCAATTTCAATTGGTTAGACAATATTTCCTTTTCCGGGGAAGGTTTTTGCGTAGCCTCTATATGGTAAATAAATAGCCGGGGAATATAGAATAGCCCTGCAAACCAAGTGACTATAAAAATGAGGTGCAATGCCTTTATATAGTTATAATATTCCATATTTATTCCTTGATTTGAATGGCACCAATACCAGCATCCCAGAGTTGTTTGTTGAACGATGGTATAGCTGTCTTCATTAATCTATCCGCTTCTTGCCCAAGTGGTATCCACTGCTTATCCAATGCTGCCTTCCGATCTCTGGACGATTGATTTACCCTAGGAATACTGCTGTTCGTTGCGTCAATCAAGAACAAATATTCAGCAGTGAATTTATTGGGGAAATTCTCAACATCGTCATAAGCTTGTGATTTTCGCTGTACCATATCCTTATCCCAGGCATCCAATTGTTTAACCAGTTTTTCCCCCGCGGCCTTTAGGCCTGGGTTCTTTAAATTCTTTAATACAGATTTCAATTGTTGTTGGGCTTTGAACAAGGAGTTCACTTTATCGTGCATCGCGGTAAGTTGCTGCTCCAAATCAGACATGAAGGCATCATATTTCCCATATTGATCGCTTTTCGTCTGATAAGTAGGAACTTCAATGATGGCGCCTGCAGTTGTTTCCACTGCATCATTTACTTTTAATTTTAGTGCATAATTACCAGGCGGTGCACTATGTCCCCTAAAACGGGATTCTATATAAACATTCGGAATTCCTGGCAATAAGGGGTGCTTCATATCCCAAACAAAACGATTTAACCCTTCTTTTTTACCCAATAATGGTGCTTGTGGCGGTCCACCCCCGTTAAATTTAGGAGCTTCATTGTCTCTTTTAGAGCTAAAACTACGCACCAATTTACCTTTTGAATCCATGATATCCAATGAAATGTGTGTAGAATCGGAAAGTTTGGGTAACTCATAATATATGACCATTCCGTTGGCAGGATTTACCCCATTGAAAGGATGAGTGCCTTTGAATTTATCTGAATTACCACTTAATGGGCTGCGCCATGAACCATTCAGTGCATCATTGGGTGTAAGAATTCTCAATCCATTATTAGAAGGTTCATACTGCTGTACTGCACTCAAATCATCCAATATCCAAAACGACCTACCCGATGTAGCTACAACAAGATTGCCTTGATGAACCTTCAGGTCTGTTATGGGGGTTTTAGGTAAATTCAGCTGAAATGCTTCCCAGGATTTTCCGGCGTTCCATGAAATATATATCCCTTTTTCCGTGCCGGCATAAAGCAAATCCTTTCTATTGGAATCTTCGCGTACCACTCTTGTGAATGCACCATAAGGTATCCCAGAACTAAGGTTAATCCACGTTACTCCATAATCCATGGTTTTATAAATGGCCGGTGTATAGTCATTGAATTTATACCGGGTTGTGGCGATATAGGCAATTGCGGGGTCATGAGGTGATACCTCAATGGCATTTACCAAACATTCTTTAAGCCCTTTTGGAGTCACATTTTGCCAAGTTACGCCATTGTCTTTGGTAATATGTACCAATCCGTCATCGCTACCTGTCCAAAAAACTCCTTTTTCATGCGGTGACTCAATCATGTAGGCTATGGTCCCATAATTTTCAGCACCAACGGCTTCATTTGTATAAGGCCCACCACCTTTTCCTTGCTTATCGTCCATGTTACGTGTTAAGTCCGGGGATATTTCTTCCCAGGTAACCCCCATATCCTTAGTGCGTAACACCAATTGCGCACAATGATAATAAGTTTCAGGTTCGTGCTGTGA
>JBATIW010000233.1:0-8210 GCA_049668005.1 Maribacter sp. | reverse complement strand
ATAATATCCAAAACAATAAAACAGTTTGAAAAATAAAAAAAATCCCCTAGAGTTCACTAGGGGAATTTTTTAGCGTGCTTGATTTAATCGAAAGCCCCTTCCGATGCTGCTCCTGCAATGATTGCGGCAATGGCGCCAAAGTAAATAATGGTGAACACCAACAATATTGCTGCCAAAGCCAAACCAATATAAGATAAAATTCTACCTGTTTTTACATTTTCATAGCCTGAATACCGCTCAGGTTCGGCATTGTACTTACGTTCGGCACTATTGGCATTTGAAAGCCCGATAAAACTAAATATTGCGCCAAAGGGACCACAACAAACCAAAGTAAGGATTATTGATAAGATGCCGAAGGTCAATGCGTTACTTGCGCCTGGTAAGGTTTCTCTATTCATATTCTTGGATTACAGGTTAATTATTTATTGCCATTGTTCCATCATTTCCTGAGCTTGCTCCATGTAGGCATCCCATCCTCCCATTTGTCGCACAGCATAAATCGTATATATCAGTGAAAGGACACCTAATACAAGCCCAATGATAGCTATAATCTTGGCAGTTTTCAAGGTACTGAAGTTACTATAGTTTTCAGGATTCTGCATGTATAGTCCCTCGTCCTTTTTTGTGAGGAACAGAGCAATCCCAGATAGCAGGATTCCTCCGATTCCTGCGCTAAAACAACAGCATAGGAATGATAGTATTGAAAGGACGATAGCTATTGTTACATTGGGTAATTTCTGTTGTTCCATGATATAAAGTGGTTTAGTTATAAAAATTTTAGAATATAATTTCCCAGAATCAATATTACACTCGACACCATTAAGGTAATAATGATTATGTTGCCGTATTTTATATTGAAAAAATTATCGACCAATAAGAAGCCTAATAACGGAATAATCGTAAAAGTAGCAGGAAACATTTGAAAAGCTTCAACAAATTCCCCGTGGAACAAAAGTGAAATTGACCGCTGTGCTCCACAACCAGGACACTCAATTCCAAAGAATTTTTTGTTTAAGCATGGAAGCATATAACCTTCAAAAAAAAATAACAAAGCAGCCAGTTGCATTTTTACGCTAATTCTAAATCTTTGGGAAAAATAACCATTATTTTTGGGGTATAAAACAATTTTATGGGGCTTTTTCAGATTGGTGATAGCGTAGAAGTACTTGATGAAAAGTTAAGTGGAAAGGTGATTGCAATGTCCAGTTCTGAAATAACGATTGAATCCGAGGATGGTTTCATGATGAAATACGCTCCGAATGAACTGGTTAATGTTTCAGGAACCAGTACAATTAAGGTTACCAATTTTGAGGTAGCCCAGATAAAGGCCGAAAAGGAAAATACAAATAGGAAGAATAAACTGATTGTGAAGCCTAAAGAGCGTAATGCTCCAAAAATGGAAGTTGATTTGCATATTAACCAGCTCGTAAAATCCCCAAAAGGGATGAGCAATCACGAAATCCTCAATTTACAAATGGAGACCGCCAAACGACAATTGGAATTTGCAATGCGAAAACGAATTCAAAAAGTTGTTTTTATTCATGGCGTAGGGGAAGGTATTTTAAAAGAAGAGCTGAAGTTTCTTTTTGGCAGGTATGAAAATTTAAAATACTATGACGCCGATTATCAGAAATATGGAATTGGTGCGACCGAAGTTTATATTTATTTGAGTAAATAATACAAATGAGGTGGGGCTAATTTGTGGTTATAGTTCCAAAATCATTGATTAGTAGATCGGTAATCCTCTGATCAGTGGAAGTGATAAAGGTAATTTCGCTTAATTGTATCACATGCTCGTAGGTATCTGTTGTTCCCTCTACCAAGTTTGTGGTTATCCGAACTTCGCCATCCTCCGCTTCAATTTCCTCTAGAACTGATGGCGTGGTTGTAGGTATTGCATCACAGAAATAATTACTGGTAACATTATCTGAAAAAACACGATAGGTAAGATTTGATTGACTTGGGACCAGACTGGTTATAGACCCATCAGAAACCTCATTTTTCAAAACTCCTGATTGCAATTCAAGAATCAATGCTTCCTTATTGTTTATTTTAAAAAAAATCGTACTTGATGTAGTTACGGTAGTTTCACATGTGCTAATTGCAAAACTATCAAAATCAATGGTTTCTATTTGTAAATCACCGTCATTACAAGAAACAAACAAGGCCATCACGCACAAAACAAAAAGGTTCTTCATGCTTCAAATTTAAAAGAAATAAACAACAAGTTTAACTTCTTTGGGATAGATTTTACATTTAATTCGGTTATTTTTGACTTCGATTTATTTCAAGCTGGAGTCATGGAAAACATATATTTAGACAATGCCGCAACTACCCAAATTAGGGGAGAGGTCATTAAAAGGATGCAAGATGCATTGTCCGATTATTATGGTAACCCTTCTTCTACGCATGCTTATGGTCGCACCGCTAAAACTGCTGTTGAAAGTGCACGTAAGACCATTGCCAAACAATTAAATGCACACCCTTCTGAGATAATTTTTACCTCTGGGGGTACTGAGGCCGATAATATGATCTTGCGATCTGCTGTTCGTGATTTGGGTGTTGAAACAATCATTACTTCTAAAATTGAGCATCATGCCGTGCTTCATACCTCAGAAGATTTGGCCAAAGAATGTGGAATAGTGTTGAAGTTTACTGCACTGGATGCGCATGGAAATCCTGATCTTTCACATCTTGAGCAATTATTACAATCAGATGATACCAAAAAATTGGTTACTCTAATGCATGTAAATAATGAAATCGGCAATTTGCTTCCGATTGATAAGGTGGCCAAGCTATGTAAGGAAAATGATGCTCTATTTCATTCAGATACAGTTCAGTCTATCGGACATTTTGAATGGGATGTACAACAAACACCAATTGATTTCATGGTTGCGGCCGCACATAAGTTCCATGGCCCAAAAGGAGTGGGTTTCGCCTTCATTAGAAAGAACTCTGGATTAAAACCTTTAATTTCTGGAGGTTCACAAGAACGGGGTTATAGAGCAGGTACCGAGTCAGTTCACAATATCGTTGGTTTGGAAGAGGCCTTTAAATTGGCATATGATAACCTTGAAGATGAAAAGGAGTATGTTACCGGCTTAAAAAAATACTTCATTGAAAATATAACCAAAAATATACCAGGGCTTATTTTCAATGGCCTTTCCGGCGATTTGGATAAAAGCACCTACACTTTGGTCAACCTCCGTTTGCCTATAAGCCAGGAAAAAGCGTTGATGCTATTATTTCATTTGGATATTAAAGGTATAGCCTGTTCAAAAGGAAGTGCGTGTCAGTCAGGGAGTGATGCGGGTTCACATGTCCTAAATGAAGTCTTGAGCGAAGAGGATCTTAAAAAACCTTCATTGCGATTTTCTTTTTCCAAATATAATACAACAAAGGAGTTGGATTATGCCATTGGGGTTTTAAAGGAATTTATGGAGAATTAAATCCTTGATTTGTTCCTGTCTTTTTTCTTTTCCCTATCATAAGGGAACTTTCGAGTAGCCAATTTCATCATTCGATCAATAAGATCATTGGTGTTTTTACCGGTTTTTTTATTGATTTTTTTCTCGTATTTCCATAGTAATTTGCCTGATATCCCATCACTGATCTTTATGCCTATTCTACCATAGTTGGAATCGCCCAAAAAATAGTCCAAAAAGCTGAACTCCGTGGGAACTCCTTTAGACAGAAGTATGTTGAGGTCCATATTGCCACTGATGATTCCATCAACCCGCAAAATCTCGCATAGCTGTTTAATGGTATAAACATCAATATTTTTATAAGTGATATTGTTTTGTGCGAGAATGGCATTGGTATTTTCTGTATTTTGAAATTCCACCGAAAACTTTTTCTTTCTTTTTCTCTTTGAAAAGTAGGTTTCCAGAGCATTTTGAACTGCATAGCCTTCTTTTTCTTCCAATTGTTTCAATTCATTTTTTGCGATTCCATCATCCAAATCCAAATTGGTTAAAAAAGGGATTATAGCCAAAACCTTGTGATTTTCAGTTAAATCATCAAAATTCTTACTCTCGTAAATATTCTTCTGGGCACTTACTGTTAGACTGGTAATAATTAGTAAGTACGATACTAGTTTTTTCATTAAAATCTATTTAAGCGGATAATTACGTATATCAAAACCTCATTTGAAGTCGTAGGTTCATTACCCGACTTGTCATAAAATTAGGAATTGCAAATTCATTTTTACTATCAACATCCCTTACCCAGGTATTGGTTATCGAATTTTGATTGTTGAATAAGTTAAACACCTCAAAGCCAACACTCAATTCCTTAAACCTATGCAACCAATGATTTTCAGGATATCTCTTGTCTGCATTCACAAAAATATGGGAAATTCCTAAATCGGCACGTTTATAATCCTTTAATCTGTTTTGAAAAATATAGGTATCGGCATAATTGGGAGATCCTCCCGGTACTCCGGTATTATAAACCAAGTTCAAATACATTTTTAAATTAGGAATATCCGGTACATAGTCCTGAAAAAGAATACCTAATTTTAGTCGTTGGTCTGTAGGTCGTGATATGTAACCTCTACTGTTGATATTCTCTTCGGTCTTTAGGTATCCTAGACTTACCCATGAATCCGTTCCCGGTACGAACGCTCCGTTCAGTCGTACTTCGGCCCCATAAACATAAGCTTTTGCGCTGTTATTGGCTGCATAACGAATGCGGACATCATTCAAGGTATATGGATTCACATTGTTCAGTTTTTTATAATATGCTTCACTGACTAAGGTAAAAGGTCTTTCCCAAAGTAGAAAACTGTATTCGTTGCCTAACACAAAATGGGTAGATTTTTGGGCTTTCACACTGGGCTGGATTGTCCCTAATGCATCTCTTAGTTCCCTATAAAAAGGAGGCTGTTGGTAAATACCCATAGATGCTCTAAAAAGCATGTCTTTTTTCCAATTGGGTTTTATGGCGAACTGTCCTCTGGGGCTAAATATGGTATGTGTGGTATTTTCAACCCCCTGCCCACTAACACGCCAATACTGTGATCTAATGCCCAGATTGTAATATATGTCGCTATTTTTCAAAGTTTTGTGTTCACTGAATTGCGCGTAGGCTGAAAATCTATTTGTCTTTACGAAGTTTATTGCTGAAATTCCTTGATAGGGGACAAGGGGAGTAATAAACGGTATTTCGGGTTGATTATTTACAAATTCCGATAATGGGGGTCTAATTGAAAAACCAGCAGAATCTATAAACTCCGATTCCCTCAATTGATCTCGAATATCTTCATGGGTATATTTTACACCCCACTCAAGAGTATGGTTCGCTTTGGAATAGCTACCTTTTTGTTCTATATTAAGAATAAGGGCATCCAAATTGTTTCTAGCCCTTGTGAATTGGCCGCCAACACCCCTAGCTGTTGTTACCTCACCCAATGTCTCACTTCCTAGATCAATATCAATTTCACCCAATTCATACCTGGCGATTACATCGGAATATTCTTCCTCAGTAGCATGATATATTGAAGTAATCAGTTTTAAAGTTACTTCTTCATTCAAAAGGTAATCAGTTTTAATGGCCGCTAGTGCCGTAGCGTATCTGTTGTTCTCATTCCCTCCATACTGCACTAGAAGTGCTTTTGGCTCTGACAAGGTTCCAAAATTTGTTTGCCTGTTCAAAGGTTGGTTTTGATAATCATTGATTGATAGATTACCCAATACATTCAACTGTAATTTGTTGGATATGCGATATGTGAAATAGCTTTGAATATCCGCAAACACAGGGTTGAAATTTGAATTTGTCTGTTGGCTGTTCACTAAAAGACTATTGTTACGATAGCGTATTCCTGTTACATTCGATAGTTTTTTGTTTTTGGATAGGGTTTCCAAAGCCATACTTGCACCAAGTAAACTTAAATCCAATTGGGCACCAAAACCAATTGGGTTTTTATAAGTAATGTCTAATACCGATGATAGTTTATCACCGTATTTGGCTTGGAATCCACCAGAAGAAAATTCAACTTTTTGTACGAGGGCACTGTTTACAAAACTCAATCCTTCCTGCTGTGCGGAACGTATTAGAAAAGGGCGATACACTTCAATTTCGTTTACGTAGACCAAATTCTCATCATAATTGCCACCACGCACAGCATACTGTGTGCTTAATTCGTTGTTGGATGAGACTCCGGGTAGCAGTTTCAGTATATTTTCAACGCCGGCATTTGCACCTGGAATTTGTCGAATCATTTTTGGGGAAATAGTGCGGATACCATTAACAGCTTTTTCTCCTGTTGCCAAAACTGTAATTCCATCAATTTGGGTGATTTTGGTATTCAGTACTGGATTGAACTCGTATGTTTCATTGGTATTGAGAATCAATCCTTCCAAAATAACATCCATATGGCCAATATGGGAGAAAGTTATGCGGTTTTCTTGTTCCGAAACTACCTGTAAAATATAGAAACCGGTGCTGTCGGTAACGGTACCATTGGTTGCCGAAGCGATGTTGACTTGAGGAAGGGGTCTGTTTTTTTCGTCTAGGACTAGACCCGTAATTGTTGCCGTTTGCGCCTGTAGTTGGGTGCAAAGGCACAGAAGTAGTAAGAGGATAACGGGTTTTAGACACTTCAAAGTTTCTATTTTCGATAAAAGGAAACCTCATAATTACTCGTGTTCCCTACATTATCTTTAACGACAACTTTGAGTTGACATTGTTTTTTGTCCAATATCTTATCATCAAAATTATAGGTCAACGTTCTTGTTTTAGGCTCGTATTCCATTAAAATCCACTCCCCATTTAAGGTTGCGGTATATGTATCGACCCCACTAAGGTCATCTGATATCAACAAACTCAGATATCTGTAATTGTTCAACCATTGTTTATTCTTGAAATTTTTTGTCCTTATTTTTGGGGCAATAGTATCTTTGACCAAAGTATATGTTCCCAAATTTCTGGTTCTTGTGGTAAAGGTTTTTCCCCTTTTATAGGTTGAGGCGTAATTGGGTTTAAGATTTTTATCCAAACGGGCGATAAAAAGTTGTTTTCGTTCCGCTTCGGTATATTTTGAGGCATCAAAAGTTATGGTGAAATTTCTATGGGCAGGAATCCTGTTGTTGTGAATTGTTACCGTATCACCCCCTTTTTGCAAATCAATGTGAAAATTCTCGTAAAATGTGTTCGCAGGAAAATAAACCTTGGCCAATCCTAAATCATAATTATTAGGTCTTTTTGCAATCACATAATTTTCTGTATTGGGTTTTTCTTTGGCTATTTTCACGCTTTGCCGCCTGCCCTCAACGGGAATAATTAGCTTGGTTAGATTGCCTTCCAAGTCATGGATGAGTATTTCAACGGTATATGATAAACCTTCTTTTACGACAACCTTACCGTCATTGACCAACTTGTTATAGATACTTAAACGGTTTCCAGGCGACTTGAATGTCTTTTGAATGCGCTGTCTATATTTACCTAAGTGGTCATAATCAATGAAAGTGTTAATATAGCGGGTCTCGGTAAATGAGAAAGTCTCAAAATCATAGTCGGTATAAACTTTGCCATTTACGACTTGCCTTACTGAATAAACCCCGTTCTTATTTGCTGCCAAGTCTTGACGGTCAAAACCAATAAAACCAAAACCTATGGTCCCCAGAGCAGTGACCTTATCGGCTAGGAATGTGCCGTCTTTTTGTTTCGAAAAACTAATTTGTGACTTGGTGGTACTCTGATTTAATTGGGCATTTTCAGAAAGTGGATAGCCATAAAGTCCGACTAAGGTTGGATTAGTGGCATCGAGAACTTCAAGGCCAAACAATAACGGATTAGTTGGTTTTTCGGAAATACTGCTTCTGATTTCAAAATGAAGATGCGGCCCGGAAGAACCTCCAGAATTACCACTAAAAGCGATTATCTTATCCTTTTCTACCTTGACTTCTCCGTATTCTGGGAATACTTCTACTTCGTAGGAGTTCTTTTCGTATTGAATCTTTTTGATGTACGCTTCAATTTCGGGAGAGAATTTTTGTAAATGGCCATAAACCGAAGTGTACCCATTAGGGTGCGCCACATATAGTACCTTACCATATCCCCAAAGTGAAATTTTAATTCTGGTTACCGTACCATCTCCAATGGCATAAATCGGTAGCCCCTGTCGCTGTTGTGTTTTAATATCAATTCCCGAATGAAAATGGTTAGATCGAAGTTCGCCAAAAGTACCGGCCAATACCAAAGGTATATCC